>JAAZBQ010000312.1 GCA_012513725.1 Chloroflexota bacterium | reverse complement strand
GCACCATGTCGATCATGCCGACATAGACGCCGGGGAGCGAGATGGTGCCTCCCTTGCGGCAGGCCATGATCGCCTGGCGCAGCGCGTGCGGGCGGCCGGTCTCCATCCGCACCGCCTGCTTGGCCCGGTCGATGAGGGCGTCCAACGTGCCGCCGGTAGCCTCCATGCCCACGGCCTCGATGCACGCGTCCGGACCGCGGCCGGCGGTCATCTCCTTCAGCGCGTCGAGGACGTCGGTCTGCTCGAAATGGATCGTCTCCGCACCGCCCTTTTCCCGGGCCATGGCCAGCCGCTCGGGCAGTCGGTCAATGGCGATGACGCGCTCGGCCCCTAGGAGGTAAGCGGACTTGATCGCCATCTGCCCGACGGGACCGCATCCCCAGACCGCCACGGTGTCGCCGGGCTGGATGTTGCACTGCTCCGCGGCCTGATAGCCGGTGGGCAGGACGTCGGCCAGGGGCAGGAGTTGCTCGTCGCGCAGGTTCCCGTGCACCTTGAGGAGCCCCACGTCGGCGTAGGGGATGCGTACGTACTCTGCTTGGCCCCCGGCATAGCCCCCCGTCAGGTGCGTGTAGCCGAGCATGCCCGCCGGCGAGTGGCCAAAGGCCTGCTCGGCTAGCGCGGCGTTGGGGTTCGAGTTGTCGCACAGGGAGAACAGCCCCTGCTGGCAGTACGTGCAGCGCCCGCAGGCGATGGCGAACGCAGCCACCACGCGGTCTCCGGGCCGGATCCCGGTGAGCCCCTCGCCCACCTGGACGACCTCGCCGATCACCTCGTGGCCCAGGATGTCTCCCTTGCCCATGCCGGGCGCATAGCCATCGAACATGTGCAGGTCCGAGCCGCAGATTGCCGCAGAGCTCACCCGCACGATGGCGTCCCGCGGGTTCACCACGCGCGGCTCGGGTACCTGCTCGACGCGCAAGTCGTCCGCGCCGTACCAGCACACCGCCTTCATAGCGTCACCCTCCTGATCGAATCGACCACCAGCTGGCGCAGCGGCGTGACGTCGCTGGCCTCGTCTTTGGCTCCCCGACCGGTCGGCTGCGAGGCCACCGTCGGCGCTTCACCCGCCTCGAGAACGCTCTTGATGCGGCGCAGGTCGCGATCGATCTGCTGGGACAGCATACGGTGCATTAGGGCACCGGCCGGCGTTCCGCTGATCTTGAGCGACGGCGGGTACGCAAAGGCCATCGTCGTCTCGGTGCCCTTGTCGCCGGCCGCCTCGGCAAGCTCCACCGACACGGTCATCTCCGGCGAGGTTCCCGGCACAGAGCCCCAACGGAGCAACTCGTTCTCGCGCTCTTGGGTCAATTCGGCCTGCCACTCCATCGTTGAGGAGCGGGGGCCGGGCATCCTGAGCGTCCAGAGCGATCGGCCATGGTCCATGGCCCTCGCCGACTGCACGTTCGCCAGGTGCGGCGCCACGCCCTCGACGTCTCGCCAGAACGCGTACACCTCGGATGCGGGACGGTTGATCGTCACCGTGCGGGAGACCTCGTGCGGCGTGCCCTCGGCCTCCATGCCCGCCTCCGGCATGCGCATGCCGCGGGCGCCGCGGGTGCCGCGCATGCCCATGTGTTGGGCGTGCTCCTGGAGGCCCTTTAGGCGATCGGTGAGCATCGACTTGCCGGTGACGCCGCGGTACACGAGCCACCCGCCCAGGGCGAACCCCAACAGCGTCTTGAGGGATCGGGTGAGGGTGTAGACGATCACGCCGACGCCGAGCAGCACAGACAGCCAGCGCTGCGGGCTCATGGCGTTCCACGGCTCACGGTCTGTGGTGTCCATCTCCCACTCCTTCTCGTATGGCTAGACACATTCCACACGCTCATCTTCGGATGGTTGTTGCTCCTCCGGTTCTTCAGGCCCCGGGTGCCGGTGCAGGGTCTCCTGGCCGCGGGCGACGAGGTCATCCGCGAGGCCGGCCAGTGCGCCGGCCAGGCCGGCGAACCGCTCGGCGACATCCCCCACCGCCGCGCCGATATCAGGCGCCGCCTGCAGGGGGATGCTCCACGCCCCGCGCTCGGGGCGGACGCCTCCCCGGGCCAGGTGCCAGCCGGCTGGGACGGCACTCGCCAGGCGCTCGGCCACCGTCGGGCGGCGGGTGGCCCGGCGCCACGGCGCGCGTATCTCCTCGGCCAGGCGAGGCGCCTGGGAGACCAGGCGTTTCATCCGCCCGAGGGGCGACGCCGCGCGCCGCCGGGCCTCGAGGCGCCCCTCGCGGACCCGCACGAGCGTGGCCACGAGGTAGGCCCCCGCGGCCAGGATCGCCAGCGACAGGAGCGCGCGCCCGAGCGCGCTGCCCTTGAGCCATCCGCAGACTGGGCAGGTAAACCCCTCGCCTTTCGTCTCGAACGGGGCCGGGGTGGGGCCCTCGCCCGCAACCCCGGAATGCGCCTCGCTGCGCTGCCTGCGCTTGGCGCGGCGCCCGAGGCGCAGCCCATAGCCTGTTCGCGAGGCGATGCCCTCGGCCACCGCCGGCGCGTAGCGCTTGGCCCTCAGGATCGCCTTGGTGGGCCCGCCGACGATGATCTCCCGCTGCGGGCGCGCCGCCGCCTCGACGATCGCCTCCGCCACCCATTGGGGAGCCGCCACCGTCCCCGCATGCACTCCTGGTGCGGCGTCCAGCGCAGCCGGGACGATGTTCGTCACGCTGATCGGTGCCCGGTCGTGGTGGAGTTCCATGCGCAGGGCGTCCAAAAGGCCCCGGACGCCGTGCATGGCCGCCGAGTAGGCGGCGGTCAACGGCAGGGCCTGGGCCCCCTCCACTGCCGAGACGACGATGAGGGCGCCACCCCCGGCGGTGCGCAGCCGCGGCAAGGCGGCCATCAGGCCGTGTACCACGCCCAGCAGGTTCACGTTGATGATGCGCTGGAACTCTTCCGGCGTCGTATCGGCAAAGGGCGCGTGGAACGCCACACCCGCGGTGTGCACCCACGTGTCCAACCTGCCGAACTCGTTCACGGCGCCCTCGGCGACGGCCTCTACGGCATCATAATCGGATGGTTCTGCCGCGATCGCCAGCCCGCGGCCGCCCGCCGCCTGGATCTCCTCGACCAGGGGGTCCAGCCCCTCGCGGCTGGCCGCCGAGACCACCAGCCGGGCCCCCTTGCGGGCCAGGTGGAGCGCAGCCGCGCGCCCCAGGTCGGTCGAAGCGCCGAACACGACGACTACCTGTTCACTCAACGGTCGTAGCCTCACGAGTCCTCCTCTCGCCCAGCGGCGGCCACCGGGCCACACCGCGCGGGCCCTAGTCGCAGGGCACTTGTGGCGGCGATACGCGCACCTGAATCTCCCCTTCGCGGACCCGAGCCTCCAGGGTCGGTTGATCGTACACCGACGGGCCGTTCAGGAGCCGCCCGTCCTCCAGCGAGTACCGGGAGCCGTGCCAGGGACATACGATGGCGCCGTCCTCGATGTGCCCCTCGTGCAGGGGTCCGCCCAGGTGGGCGCAGGTGGCCACGATGGCGTGCACCCGTTCCGCCTGGCGCACCAACACGACCGGTGTATCCCCCACCTGCACGCGGACGGGGCGCCCCTCGGGAAGATGGTCGTCGGGCAGGACGGGGGTGAACTCGGTGGGCAGGTGGAGCCGCGGGGCGTGGTTCATGCCCATGCGCAGGTCGTACGCCAACTCGCCCCCCAGGTATCCGGCGGCCCCCGCCAGCGCCAAGCCCGGCAGGGTCAGCCAGCGCCCCAGGGTGCGCCGGCCCAGCAGGCGCGCGAGGAGCGAGAGGGCAAAGAAGGGCAACGAGGCGAGGTTCAGCAGCGCGTGGGTGAGCCCCACCGGTTGCGCGGCGCCCTCCGAATGCATCCAGTCCGTCGCCCCCGCCTCGGCGGTCGGCACCGCGGCGAGAAGCCCGGCGCCCAACAGGGTCTCGGCGGCCGGGTCCAGGCGGCGCTTGCCGGTCAGGGCCTCGATGCCGTCCAGCACGGCCACCAACAGCCACGTTCCCAGGGGCAGGACCATCAAGAGCGGGTGCAGCGGATGCCCCAACCATGTGCCGTGCAACATGTCTGCGACTCGCTGCTTGGCCGTACCCAACAACCCATAGGTTCGATGTAGTAGATCGCGGAGCCCCTCCGACCAGGCGCACAAGCGCGGCTGCCGACTCAGCATCTGGGTCAGCGACTGTCTCCCCACCTTCTCCCCCCCATGCATTCCCTGCGCCGGCCTGGCGGATGCCTCTGACTCGGACCGCTCGGGCACCACCACGCGGACCGACTGCGGCACGACGACTACCTCGATGGGCGTCGACCCGATCAGCTCGCCGTCTCCCTGTACGGGCAGCGGTTCTGGCGTCTCGATGCGCACCGAGCGCTCGGCATGCACGCACTCCATGTGATCGGGCTGTTCGCGGCGGAGCAGCATGCTCCAGGCCAGGCGCGCATAGTGCGCTACGGTGCGGGCCCGCACGATGCATACCAGCAGCCTCGCATCGCTCAGCGACGCTGCGGGGTGCCAGGTCAGGATGGTGCCCCCCAGGTTCGCCGCGTTCAGGATTTCGATCTCCGTACACTGCACGCGTCGGCGCCGGCCGTCTATGGTAAGACTAAAGGTGCGCCGGTCGCTGCCGCGCAGTTCGCGGATCACGTGCCAGACGTATGCCAGAATGCCAAAGCGTCGCTTGGCGGCCCCGCTCGTCCGCCGCATGACGGTCGGCGAGACCCCCACCCCGATTGCGAGCAGGTAGTGGCGCCCGCCCGCGCGCATCGCGTCGACGGTGCGGGTGTGCAGGTCGCCGGTGAGCAGCCGCAGGGCGGCCTCCGGACGCTTTGGTATGCCCAGCTCGCGGGCCATGGCGTTGCCCGTGCCCAAGGGCACGATGCCGATGGGGATGTCGTGCCCCATCACCTCCGCCACCACCAACGATACCGTGCCGTCACCGCCCGCGGCGACGATCAGGTCATAGCCCTGGTCTAGTGCTGCGCGGATACGGTCCCGGGCATCCTCTACCTCGCCGATCTCGTACAGGTCACACCGGAGCACGCCCTCCGCAGCCACCCTGTGTAGGGCGTCGTGCAGGTGTCGCCCCTCGTACGAGCCCGAGCGGGGATTCACCACGATCAAGACGTTGCGCCCGCTGCGGCCATTCTCTCCCGTTCCTGCCGGAGATTCGCCTGTCATACGCCGTTCCTGCCGCCTCAGGTCTTCAGCCGCTTGCCGTAGGCCAGCTCGGTAAAGGCGGCGGTGGCCTCCTGCAGGCTCATTGCCGGGAACTCGATCTCCCGGACGTCTGTCTCTCCCAACCCCAGGCGCTCTGCCTCCCACAGGTGGCGAACCGCCTGGGCGTTGAACCCCAACAGCCTGGCGCCGACTGTGTCGGCTGCGACAGGGTCGGTGCTGGCGATGACCAGCCCGGTCTCGAACGTGTAGCCGCCCAGGGGCCCGGCGCCGATCATGGCCGGGTGCCCCACGGTGATGGCCAGGTCGATGGGGAACCGTTTGGCCATCGCAGCAATGAACGAATGCATGTCCGCAAAGAACTCGTGCTTGTGGTACTCTCGTGAGCGCGGATGGCCATAGTAATCGGCGGCGGGGAACGACATGGCGATGTTCTTGAGTGCCAGGGTGACCGTTGCCGTCGAGTGCACTTTGAGTTGGTTCAGGGCAATCAGCGTCTCGTACTCGAGCACCCGGGGGTTCACCATCACGGACTGCTGCGGCCCGGCCACGTCGTCTTCCGGCGCGTACTCGAGGGTCACCTTCTCGAACGGGGGGCGGTTGTGGTCAAAGAAGGTGGCGCCCTCCTCCTCGACGACGTCCATCATCCCGGTGAGGCGAAAGACCTCGTCGGTCTCCGCGGCGCCCGCCCCTCCGGAAACCACCAGATCTCGCGGCTCGAAGCGCTTTACGTAGCGCAGTACGCCCCGGAGCGTGTCGGCCTGGGTGACGCCGGTCTGGTCTTCCGGGGTGGCCTTGGTCTCGTTGGGCTTGACGGCCACCAGACGCCCGCGCACCAGGGGCGCCAGGTCCAGGTGTCCGAGCGCCTCCTCGATGGCGTGACCGATGTCCTCTCGGTTCTGCGTGATGACGACCGTTGCCATCGCCCTCCTCCCTGCACAGGATGCACCCGCCCCGACCTCGTCCTTCGTCTCCCCACGCGGGCCGGAGCATCGGCATCCGGCCCGCCATGCGACCGCCCTCGTCACGAGGGCGGGGACGGCGCGTCTAGGCCGTCGCCCCCTTTTGCATCTGCTGATCCTTGGCCTGCTGGAACTGCTTGGTAACCTGGTCGATCTGGTTCTGGTTCAGAACCTCTCGGGCCCCCTCAAAGATCTCCGACTCTTCCTCCTCGATGTGGTGCTCGATGAGATCCTTGAGGACCTTGAGCTTGGGCGCCCACGCCTCATCCTGTGTGTCCATCTGTTGTAGCTCGGAGAGGACCATCTTGGCCAGGCGGTGCTCGTCGTAGCCTTCGATGACGTGCTGGCGCACCTCGGTCTCATCCTTGCCCGCATCCTGTATCTGGGGGTAGAACACCTCCTCCTCGGCGAGCATGTGCGGCTCGATCTCTTGGGTGAACTTGGCGAGCCCCTCTTTGCGCTTCTGATGTGCCCGTGAAGTCGTCTCTTCCAGGTCTGTCAGGATCTTTTGCACCGCCTCGTGGTCGTTATGAATGATCTCAAATACGTCCATTCCCCTACTCCTTTCACAGCCAATGTGCCGAACCACGTGGGTCCATCCCACGGCGCGGCTTCAATGCCGCGCACGACGCCTCCCTACGTCGCGTTACCGCGAGCAGGGCGGCGGTGGTCGATAGGGGTTGTTGGCCTTTGAGGGTCGATCGGGGCTGGGGACCACTCAGGATGTCTCCCGTCGGCGCCGGATGATCTCGGCTTTGACGGGCGACGACGCGCATTAGCACAAGGTTGGCGGCGACGGCGAACGGTGTCGGCGGGTGGATGGTCCGGTGCCAGTGGGGATGTGCACACGAGCGCATGATGTAGGTGCACGCGAGTTGCTGCGAGACGAGGGGAGTATCACGAACAGACGGGAGCAGGGCGCGAGGAGCGCGATGCGGACTGGCAGAATCCCACTGCCACCCCAGTATATCATCTGTTATGGGGAGTATCAAGGCGATGGAGGGCAGTAGAACAAGCACGCCGACGAGGCACTACCGGTCGAAGCGCGGGGCGGCGCCGAATGGGGAGAAGACGAGGGGTGTGCTGTCTGTGGAGTGGCCCGGGGCTGCCCGGCCGGGCGAGCAGCGAACGAGGCCTGCGGCCCGCGACTCTGCGGCCCGCGACTGTGCGGCCCGCGGCCTCTCGCTTCCCTACGGCTCGATCACCACCACCACGCCGACCTCCACCCAGTGGAAGAGCGTCTCCGCCTCTTCGACCCCCAGGATGATGCAGCCGTACGAGGCGTCGGTGCCCAGGGCGCCCGACCACAGCCGCTGACCGCTGGAGAGGAAGGGCAGGGCGTGGATGCCGTTGTCAAAGTCGGGCGCCACGGGGTACACGGCGATAAAGTGCGGCATGGTGAGGTCCCAGAGGCTGGCGTAGGCGCTTTCCTCCGTGTAGAGCACCTGGAACACGCCCGTCGCCGTGGGGGACTCTTTGCGCCCCGCGGCGATCAGCCAGTCGTAGACCACCTCGCCGTTCTCATAGGCTCGCAGGCGGTGCTCCTCCAGGCTGATGACGATCCGCTTGTGCGGCACGGGCGGGTGGGGGGTCACGACGTCCTGCGAGGGGATGACCACCACCTGCCCGATGCGCAGCATGTCCAGGTCGATGCCGGGGTTGGCCTGGATGAACGCGTGCAGCGGCATGCCGTGGCGGTAGGCGATGGTGAGCGCCGTGTCGCCGCTCTGGACGGTATACTCCCGCGGGGCATAGGTCACCGCCAGCGACACGGCCCCGCCCCCCGCGGCGTGCGCGGCCAGGACGGCGTCCATCGCCTCGGCGGTGCGGAACCCCCGCGTCTCGCCCATCTCCGCGGCGAGCCCGGCGAGGGTATCCGCCACCGCAGCGCGATCGAGCACCACGGCCGGTGGCTCCTCGCCGGCCTCTTCGGCGCCCTCCAGACGAAGCCAGGAGACCATCGCGTCGGGGCCGAGGGTCCAGTTATGCCAGCGATCCTCCAGGAGGTCATAGGAGGCGATGTCGATGGTCGGCGCCAGCGCGGCCTCCACGGCCTGGCGCAGGGGCCCTGGGTCCACCGTGGCGGGCGGGACCTCGTAGAAGGCGAGGAGGATCGGCTCCTCGCCCCGGCCCTGCTGCGCGGCGCTCAACACGGCCTCCAGCGAGGCCTCGACGTCCAGCCTGCGCCCGGCCGTTCCCGGGGTCACCACGATCTCGGCGTCCTCCAGGGCGACGGACGGTGGGCTGGCGGGGCGCTCCAGGGTGGGGGCCAACTCCTCGAGCAGGGCCCGGGTGCGGTCCACGTCCAGGCCCAGGCGTGGCG
Organism: Chloroflexota bacterium; assembly: GCA_012513725.1. Classification (GTDB taxonomy): domain Bacteria; phylum Chloroflexota; class Anaerolineae; order UBA1429; family UBA1429; genus JAAZBQ01. The sequence continues at coordinate 1,851 of JAAZBQ010000312.1, read as the reverse complement.
GCACCGCGTGGTAGCCGACCCACAGCCGGATCCAGCGCCGCGGATCCTGGTCGGCGGGCTCGTGCCCCACGACGTAGGCCGCCAGCGCCGTGGAGCGCGCGTCGATGGTCATGCCGAGATCGCGCCAGGGCGCCTCCCACTCTGTCTCCCCGTCGCTGAGGGTCGCAACGCCGGCGTCCACCCGGTCGGCGACCTCCAGGAGGCGCTCCTCGGCCTGAGAGACGGTGAGGCCGCCCAGGTCCACGCCGAGGACGTAGACATGGGGGTTGATGTACGCCGCGCGCTGCTCCTGCATCACCACCACGACGCCCCACAGGCCGGCCACCCCCACCAGCATCCCCAACACCACCAGGCCCAGGACCGCCAGGGGGTGCATCCTCCGTCGCCGGGGGGCCATTTCACGCTGCATCGGGTCGGCTACCATCCGGTTCCTTCCTGTGAACGACAGTCGCTTCCGGGGGTACGACGCGCGGCGCACGCCGTGGGTTCCCGAGCGTGGCCGACGACCGGCTCCAGCCGTCGGCCACGCTCGGCACGGGGCGCCACCTTGCCGTGGGGGGTGGGCTATCTAGGCGGGCAGGGGACGGACGCCCAGGTCGGCCGGCGGCGTCTCGGGCCGGGGCTTTACCGCGATGAGGGGCAGGTCCACCCAGCCGCGCTGCGCCTCCGCCAGGGTGCAGGCCTCCAGCACCTCCTGCACCTGGACCCCCTCGAGGAAGCCTGGAGAAAAGGCGAATGCGCCATCCCGGCGATAGGCGTCGACATAATCCATCAACACCGTGCGCCGCACGCCGGGCTCGCCCGGCACCGCGCCCTGTAGCCGCTCGGGCACCAGGATGCGGGTGTAGGGCGTATCGGGGGTGCCGCCCCGGCGGATCACCTGGTAGCCCCGCAAGGCCTCCGGCGGGAGGTACACCTCCAGTTCGTAGGAGCGGTGTTGGCTGTACATCAGGCCGCCCTCTGCGCCGTACACCTCGATGCGCTGGTCGTAGCCGCGTCCGGTAAAGCAGTACCCGCCGTACAGGTAGCCCATGGCGCCGTTCGCATAGTGGATCAGCATCTGCCCCTGATCCTCGGTGGTTACCCGCATGGGGCGCTGCGTGTCGCGGTCCAGCCGCTGGGGGACGATGGTACGGGTCTGCGCGGCGATGCTGGCCGGCTCGGACTCCATCCACCAGTTCACCATGTCCAGGATGTGCGAGCCCATGTCGCCCATGCCGCCGTACCCGGCACGGGTGCGGTCGTTGCGCCAAGTGCCCGGCCGCGATGCATAGTCGGTGCCCCCCGCGGCATAGACGGCGATCACCTGGTGGATGGGGCCCAGGGCGCCGCTGGCGATGATCTCCTTGGCCAGCATGCTCGCCGGCGTGCGTCGATGCGAGAAGTTCACGCCGGTGCGCGTGCCGTTGGTGCGCGCCGCCTCGTACATCTCCTGGGCCTGCGACAGGTTCAGGGCCAGGGGCTTTTCGCAGAACACGTCCAGGCCCGCGTCCATGGCCGCCATCGCCACAGGGTAGTGCGAGTCGTTCGAGGTGCACACGCTGACCAGGTCCAATCGCTCCTGGGCCAGCATCTCCCGATAGTCGCGGTAGAGGTGCGGGATGCCGTGCTGGTCCCGCATCTGCTCCAGGGCTGCCTCGTTGATGTCGCAGGCGGCGACCACGTTGACGTCCTGGCAGCGCTTGTAGGAGGGCACGTGGTGGTTCCTGGCGATCCCTCCGGCTCCCACAATCCCGACGCGCAGCGTCCTCATGTTGCCTCCAGTGTGTGCGTGATGAGGGGAACGGGAGTCGCGGCTACTCCCGCGGCTCCCGACGATCTTAGCCCGGTCGACGTGCTGCGGCAACTCCT
>JAAZBQ010000311.1 GCA_012513725.1 Chloroflexota bacterium | reverse complement strand
GCGGTGGGGGCCTGCCTGCGCGCCGCCGGCGCCCGGGCCGAGGGCGTGGCCGCGGTGGGGGTCACCAACCAGCGCGAGTCGGTGTTGGCCTGGGAGCGCGCCACCGGCCGTTCCCTGGGCCCCGTCATCGTCTGGCAGTGCCGGCGCACCGCCGCGTTCTGTCGCGACCTCCGCGCGCGGGGGCTCGAGGAGACCATCCACCGGCGCACGGGCCTGCAGGTCGATCCCCTCTTTTCCGCCAGCAAGATGCGCTGGCTCCTGGACCACATCCCCGACGGCGACCGCCGCGCTCGTGCGGGAGAAGTGTGCCTCGGCACCGTGGACGCCTGGCTCCTGTGGAACCTGACCGGCGGGGCCGCCCACGCCTGCGATCTCTCCAACGCCTCGCGAACCGGTCTCCTGAACCTGAAGACGCTCGCCTGGGACCCGGACCTCCTGGACCTCTACGGTGTCCCCCGGGCGGCGCTCCCCGAGCCGCTGCCCTCGGCCCATCGGTATGGCAAGACGGCGGCCGTCGCGGGTTTGGGCGCCGGGTTGCCGGTGGCGGCCCTGATCGGCGACTCGCACGCCGCGCTGTACGGCCACGCCGGGTTCCGGCCGGGCGTCGTCAAGGCCACCTATGGCACGGGCTCTTCGCTGATGGCGCCGGTGGCCGCGCCGACCCTCTCGCGGCAGGGGCTATCCACGACGGTGGCCTGGAGCCTACGGCCCGGCGAGGCTACCTATGCCCTGGAGGGCAACATCTCGGTGACCGGCGCCGCCGTCCAGTGGCTGGGAGATCTCTTGGGCCGGTCGGACCCCGCCGAGATCGAGGCCCTGGCGCGCACGGTGGATGACACCGGCGGCGTGTACCTGGTGCCCGCCTTTGTGGGGCTCGGGGCGCCCCACTGGCGCGAGGAGGCGCGGGGCCTCCTCACCGGCCTCACCCGGGGCAGCGGCCCCGCCCACCTGGCCCGCGCCACGGTGGAATCGATCGCCTATCAGGTTCGCGACGTGTTCGACGCCTTGCAGGCCGAGGCCGGCGCTCCGCTCACCGTCCTCAGCGCCGACGGCGGCGCCACGGGTAACGATCTCCTGATGCAGTTCCAGGCCGACATCCTCGGCGCGCCGGTGGTGCGCTCTGCGATCGGGCCCGCTGGCGCGGTGGACGTCTCCGCTCTGGGGGCGGCCTACCTTGCGGGACTCTGCGTCGGTGTCTGGGGGAGCGAGGACGAGATCGCCGCGCTGCCTCGCCCTGAGGAGCGCTTTACGCCGATCATGGCCCCCGAGCGCCGCGACGCGCTCTATGCCGGCTGGCGCGCCGCGGTGGCGCGCTGCGTTCATCTTCCCGAGCCCCTTCCAAGCCGCTGAGGCGGCTTGGAAGAGGGCCCATGCAGGAGGTCCACCATGCCCACGCTCGGTGTCATCATCGGCAGTCGCAGTTTCTTCCCCGACGTCCTGATCGACGAGGCACGCCGCGACCTCTTGCGGGTCCTGGCCGACGAGGGGGTCGACGCGGTGCTCCTCGACCAACCCGAGGGGACCCACGGCTCCGTGCAGTCCTATGCCGACGCCAAGGCCTGCGCCGCGCTTTTTGGGCGGGAGCGGGGTCGCATCGATGGCATCCTGGTCTCTCTGCCCAACTTTGGCGACGAACAGGGCGTGGCGGATGCGCTGCGCTTTGCCGGGCTGGACGTGCCGAT
>JAAZBQ010000310.1 GCA_012513725.1 Chloroflexota bacterium | reverse complement strand
GCCGCATCGCCAAGTTCCTGGGAGGACAGAACGGTTTTGCCCTCCTCCAGGGCGGCGCGGAGGCGCCGGTAATAGATCGGCAGCCGCCTGAGGCTGGGCAACGGTATGGAGGGAAAAATGTCCATGGTAACCTCCCGCCCGCGGGATTCCTACGCTCACAATGCGAGTATAGCACTTTGTGAAAAAAAGTGCAAATGGGCGGGGCGCCTGGCGGCCCATGCCATAGGCCCGGGGGCGCCGATGGTAATGGTAGCGGTCCGCCGGACCAGTGCACGCCGCGGGGATGAGTGGGTGCCCTGCTCTCGCGCCTTGGGCCCCACAACGCAAAAGCGTCGGCCCAGGGGTTCTGGGCCGACGCTGACTCTTCCTGCCTGCCCCGGCGCTAGAGGCGCCGGAGATACAGGTGGGTGGTCAGTCAAGGAGCGACGCCGGTACCGTTGCCATCGGCATGCTCCCGCTCGCCTTCCACCACCGGGGGCGCCGGGGGGATCTCGCTGACCAGCACGCGGTTCACCCGCTGGCCGGCCATATCCAGCACCTCGAAGCGCAGACCGTCCCACTCGTAGCGCTCGGCCACCGATGGGATGTGCCCCAGCTCCAGGACCATGAACCCGGCCACGGTCTGGTACAGACCGGTTTCCTCATCGGGCAGGGCCGGCACGTCGAGGAGCTCCTTCAGCTCATCGATGGTGACCATGGCGTCCACCAACCAGGAGCCGTCCTCGCGCTGCACGATCTCGGGCTGCGCCTCTTCCTCCTCGGCGACCACCTCGCCGACGACGTCTTCCATCACGTCGGCCAGGGTGACGAGCCCCTCGACGGAGCCGTACTCGTTGATTACCAGGGCCAGCTCAGTCCCCGACTGCTTGAGGGTCTCCAGCACGCGGAGCGCCGGCATCACCTCGGGGACGTACAGCGGCGGGCGCACCAGGGCGCCGATATCGAACTCCTCGCCGCGCAACAGCTGCAGGAGCAGGTCTTTGGCCTGCACCTCACCGATGATGTGGTCCAGGCTGCCCTGGGCCACCGGGAACCGCGAGTGGCGGAACTCGGCCAGCTTGGCCAGGAGGCCCTCACGCGACTCGCCCACGTCCAGCCAGACCATCTCCGGCCGGGGGGTCATCAGGGCGCTCGCTCGACGGTCGCCGAGGGTGAGCACGCCCTTGACCATGTCCTGCTCGGCCTCCTCAAAGACGCCGGCCTCGGTGCCCTCCCGGAAGAGGGACTCGATCTCCTCGTCGGTGACGGGGGGCTCGCCGTCCGCTCGGATCCCGAGGGCACGGGTGAGGATGCGCGTTGAGATGCTGAGCAGGTGCACCACGGGCGCCGAGACAGTGGCAAAGAGGCGCATCGGCCGGGCCATCAGCGAGGCGATCTGCTCCGGCCGGCTCATCGCCAGGCGCTTGGGCACCAGCTCGCCGATCACGACCGACAAGTAGGTGATGGTGCCGAGGACGATGACCAGGGCCACCGTCTCGCTGTAGGGTGCCAGCCACGAGACACGGGCCAGCAGCGTGGCCAGGCGGCCGGCCAGGCTGGCGCCACCTAGGGCGCCGCTGGCGACGCCCAAGAGCGTCACGCCTATCTGCACCGTCGACAGGAACAAGTTGGGGGTCTCGGCGAGCTCCAGCGCCGTGGCCGCCCGGGCGTCGCCCTCGGCGGCCCGCTGGCGGAGGCGCGGCTTGCGCGCGGTCACCACGGCGATCTCGGACATGGAGAACACGCCGTTCAACAGAAACAGGAAGAGTAGCCCCAGAATCTCAATGCTCACAGGTACCATCTAGCGGGTAGACCTCCCAAGGCCCTTGCCCAGAACAAGCGGAAACAGCCCAAAAAGGTTCGGCGGCCGCCTGCCGTCCAGTACGCGCACCACGCATGGGCGCGACGAACGACAAACGCCGCGGGACACTCAGGGATGTCTCGTCAAAGGCGCTCCGGGTACGGGACACTCGGCCCAACAAGCCTGGGCCACACACAGGGAGAGTGTTGTGAGATTGGGGATACTTCGGGGAGTCGGCGACCACGCATCGGCGCGGCGCCGCCTGGGTTGGTCCGCGGGGGTACTAGCCGGGTCCGCGGATTCGGGTTCGGTCATTCTGATCTTCGCTCCTTATCTTACACTACATCCCGATTATACCAGGTTAGCACGTGTGCGGCAAGTATGAGCAAACGGACGCGCGACGGTCCGTGAGACTGCCGATCGGGCCGTCGCCGCTCGATTGCCTTGCGCGCAGGATACCGGCCACCGGTGAACGGCCTCTCGCCCTACGTTGCGCTAGTAGGTGAGAACGACCTTGATCGCCTCCTCGGGGTGCTCATCGATCAACCGGTAGGCCTCGGGGGCCCGATCGTAGGGCACGCGGTGGGTGACGAGGTCACCCACGCGCACCAGCCCCCGGGCGAGGAGGTCCATCGCCGTGCGGCTGATCCGCGGCCGATCCCACATGGGGTAAAAGCGGTTGGGGCAATCCCACACCGCCATGCTGGAGATCATCGTCAGGCGATTGTGGTGCCACTCCTCACCGAGGAGGAGGGGCGCGGCTCCCCCCTGGTAGTAGCCCAGGGTGACGACGGTGCCCGCCATGTGGGCGGTGCGCAGGGCGCTCTGCAGCGCCGGATAGGTGCCGCTGGCCTCGATGACCACGTCGGGCCCGCCGCCGGCCTCCTGCACCTTGAGCCGCACGGCCGGGTCCTCCACGGTGGGGTCGAGCGCCTCGTCGGCGCCGAGGGCCAGCGCCGCCTGACGCCGGTTGGCCAGCGGGTCGATGGCCGTCACCCGCAACGCCCCGCTCAGCCGCGCCAGCTGCATGGCGATCAGCCCGATGGCGCCCATGCCGAACACCGCCACGTGGTCGCCGACCTTGATGAGGGCGTCGTGGCTGGCGGCCAGCGCCACCCCTACCAAGGCGGAAAAGACCGCCTCCTCGGGCGAGACGCCCTCCGGCAGGCGCTGCATGGGGATGGCGGCCCGGGCGTTGGCGTCCATGTTGATGACCGTCTCGGG
>JAAZBQ010000309.1 GCA_012513725.1 Chloroflexota bacterium | reverse complement strand
CTCCTCTTTGGCTTTGACACGGATGGCGAGCGCCTGTACGCCACTGTCCTCGAGTACACGGGGGGGAGGCTGAATCAACTGCTCGACGTCGACCTGGGCGCTGTCGGTGAGGCGCCCCCCTTTATGCGCGTCGGGCGCGTTGGCGACGAGTGGTCGCTGTCCTACTCGCGTAACGGCGCTGATTGGTCGGTGGCGGGATCCCTGTCGCATCGGCTGGTGCTGAGCGCTGCGGGCGTCTTTGCGTCCAACTTTGGCCCCGAGCCGCCGGCCCTGGTTGCCTCGATCGACTATGTGATGAACACCGCCGCCCCCCTGCACGCCCACGACGGCGATGCTCAGGGGCAGGCGCTGGCCGTAACCCCGAGCCAGACAGAGCCGGTGATCACGGGCCTTACCGCGATCGTGGGGACGACCAAAGCGCTGATCAGCTGGACCACCGACGTTGCCGCCACGGGCGTGGTGAACTATGGCCTTACCACGGCCTACGAACTGGCGCCCGTCGAGCACGCCGACTTGCTGACCGAGCACGCGCTGATGCTCACAGGCCTCACCCCCGGCACCCTGTACCATGTGCAGGTTTCGTCGACGGCGAGCGGACTCACGACCACCACGAATCCCTTTACCATCGTGACCGATCCGGCGAGCGTTGATCCCAACCCGGTCGTCGACGTGTGGTACGGGACCGACCAGACCTTTGGCGCGTTCGGCAAGCCGCAAGAGTGGGTGAACATTCTCGGGAACGTGTCCGACGACGAGGGAATCGACGCGCTGAGCTTCACCCTGAACGCCGGCCCGGTTCGGGACCTGACCATCGGCCCCGACAACATGCGCGTGGCCGAGGAGGGTGACTTTAACGTCGAGATCGGCTGGAACGAGCTGCAGCCTGGGGCGAACCAAGTGGTCATCACCGCCGTGGACGTCCTCGGCAACATCGGCACGGCGACCGTGACCGTTCACAACGAGTACGATGTAACCAAGGTCTGGCCGATCCCCTACAGCGTGGACTGGAGCACGGTCACCGACATCCTCGACGTGGCGCAGCCGATCGATGGCTACTGGGTCGTGGAGGGCGATACGGTCCGCCCGGGCAACCCGGGTCCGTTGAGCTACGACCGGCTGCTCGGCATCGGCGACGTGGCCTGGCAGGACTATGAGGTCACGGTGCCCATCACGATCCATCAGTTCTACGGACAGGACCCCGGCGTGGGAATCCTCACACGCTGGAAGGGCCACACTGGCAGTGGGCAGCCCTCTTCGTCCTATCCGTTCGGCGGGCTGGGGTGGTACCGCTATCCCTCGTTCTCCGGCAGCCCCGAGCTCAAGATCTCGGGCAACGACTTTGACATCGCTCGCGACCCGAGCCGCCGCCTGGAGCTTGGCGTCACGTACGTGTTCAAGATGCGCGTATGGACCCAAGCAACGGGATCGCTCGCCAACCAGCAGCAGTGGTACATGCTCAAGGTCTGGGAGCAGGGCACCGACGAGCCGGACGAGTGGGATCTGAGCGGCTCTGAGACCTATCTGGGCGACCGCTATGGCTCTATCGCCTTGCTGGCGCACCGCACCGATGCCACCTTTGGTCCCGTCGCCATCACCGAGATCCCGCCTGAGGAAGGCATCATCCTCAGCAACATCCTGGTGGATGCGACGGACACGTCGGCGACGGTCACCTGGCGGAGCAGCGAGCCGGGCACCGGCATGGTCGAGTACGGCCTGACGACCGCGTACGAACTCGGTGCGCCGACCAGCAGCCTGATCGCCCCCGAGTTCACCATCAACATCGGCGGCCTGGCCCCCAACACCGAATACCACTTCCGGGTCACGACGACGCCGGCAGCGGGCGAGCCCGCCGTCTCGCGGGACCTCACCTTCTCTACCGATGGCCCACCCGATGCGTCCACGATTCGCTCCGATGACTTTAACGCCTGCCTCCTGGATACCAGCATGTGGCAGTTGTACAACCCCTACGGCGATGCGGTGTTCGGCATCCAGGGGACGCACACGGAGGACGCGCACCTCTTGCTGCGGGTCCCGGGCGGCGTAACCCACGACATCAACACGGCCGGCCTGCGCGCCCCTCGGGTGATGCAGGCGGCCAACGACACGGACTTTCAGGTGGAGGTCAAGTTTGAGTCTGCCCTGAGCGAAAAGACTCAACACCAGGGCGTGCTCGTGATGCACCAGGAGCCGATCGCTGCCCACGACAACGACTATGTCCATTTCGACTTTTACAGCGATGGCGAGCAGGTCAACCTGTGGGTGGCAGTGTTCCCGAACGAGCGGCGCGGCGTCATCATGAACGAAGCGATCCTCGACAATGGGACCGTTCCGCTGTACATGCGGATCACGCGCGTGGGCAACACGTGGACGGTCTCGCACTCTACCGACGGATCGACCTGGGTCGAGCATGAGCCCTTTGACTTTGGCCTCGAGGTGACCAGCATCGGCATCACCGGCGGCAACACGGGCTGGTCGAATGCTCCCGCCATCGACGTGCTGGTGGACTATTTCTTCAACACCTCTTCGCCGATCTCTCCGGAGGATGGCGATCGGGCGAACCTGCTGAACACCACGATCGTCGGCCAGGGGACGATATCCAAGACGCCGGACACCGAGTCCTACGTCTGTGGGCAGCGTGTGACGCTTACCGCCACGCCGGCCGATGGCTGGAAGTTCGCCGGCTGGAGCGGCAGCCTGAGCTCGACCACGAACCCGCTGATCGTCACCATGAACCGCACCCTGAACATGACGGCCACCTTTACCCAGGGCGACTTTTCGCTGACCACGCACGTGGAAGGCGAGGGTCGCGTGGATGCCGATCCTCAGAAGGATGCCTACGAAGAGGACGACGTGGTCACGCTGACGGCGTTGCCCGCGGCGGGTTGGGACTTTGTCGGCTGGAGCGGCGACGTGACGGGGACCGACAACCCCACCACGATCACCATCACCGGCCACAACGACGTGACCGCCACGTTCGAGCCTGCCGATGCCCTGGCGCTGACGGTGAACACCGTTGGGCAAGGTACGGTGGCCCGCGATCCTGACATGGCGGCCTACGTCGCCGGCACAGAGGTAACCCTCACGGCCATGCCGGCTGAAGGCTGGGTCTTTACCGGCTGGAGCGGAGACCTCTCTGGCAACCAGAACCCGACGACGATCACCATGGATAGCGTCAAGACGGTCACGGCAACCTTTATCGCCGTCGAGGATGGCCATACCCTGAACACGGCCGTTGAGGGGCAGGGCCGCGTTGATGTAAGCCCGGCCAAGGACGTCTACGACGAGGGCGAGGTCGTCACCCTGACGGCCGTTCCCGACCCAGGCTGGAGCTTTGTCGGCTGGAGCGGCGACCTGACCGGCAGCGACAACCCGGCGACGATCACGGTGAACGACGACATCACCATCACCGCAACTTTCGAGCAGAGTGCTCCCGCCGACCTGATGCTGCCACTCATCTACAAGCTGCGGCCGTCGCAGTAGTTTCGCGGTTATCTAGTGATGCCTGGCGCCGAGCCGCAGCGCGCGGCCCGGCGCCAGGGCTCTTGGGGGTGCATGATATGACGTCAGTCTGCACGTGCCCGAATTGCGGGGCAGCAGGGATGTCGGTGTTCTACCAGCAAGACCAGGTACCGGTGCACAGCGTGGTGCTGCTCCGCACCCGTGAGGCGGCGGTGTCGTACCCGCGGGGAGATCTGCAACTGGCCTTTTGCGGGGCGTGTGGCTTTGTATCCAACGTGGCCTATGACCCGTCGCTGCAGGACTACTCGTCGGACTATGAGGCCAGCCAGGCCTTCTCGCCGACTTTTGGGGCGTTTGCCGTGAACCTGGCACGCCGACTGGTGGCCGACTATGACCTGCATCGCAAGACGATCATCGAGATCGGCTGTGGGCAGGGGGAGTTCCTGAACCTCCTGTGCGCCCTCGGCGACAACCGGGGCATTGGCTTTGACCCAGCCTACGTCGAGGGCCGTGAGGATCTCGCGCTCAGCGTGGGCGGCGCCGCGCTGCCGCAGCCCCGCCCGGGCCAGGTGGAGTTCATCCCCGACTATTACTCGGAGCAGTACGCCGATCGCCATGCCGACCTGGTGGTGTGCCGCATGACGCTAGAGCACATCCAGCAGACCGGCGACTTTGTCCGCATGGTCCGTCGATCGCTGGAGGGCCAGCCGGATGCGGTCGTCTTTTTCCAGGTGCCGGATGTGACCCGGGTGCTCCGCGACCACGCCTTTTGGGACATCTACTATGAGCACTGCTCCTACCTGAGTCCCCAGTCTCTGGCGCGGCTGTTCCAGTGGCACGGCTTTCAGGTGCTCAATCTCTCCACCGAGTACGATGGCCAATACCTGATGATCGAGGCGCGTCCCGATGGCGCCCACGGGTTTGTCGGCCCCGACGACGACGTGCGCGATCTGGCCGCCGAGGTGCGGGGGTTCGCGCGAGAGTACCCCGGAGCCGTGGAGCGCTGGCGCGCCGAGTTCGCCGAGGCCCATGCCGCCGGCCGGCGCACGGTGATCTGGGGCGCGGGGTCCAAGGGCGTGGCCTTTCTCACCACCCTGGGCCTGAACGACGAGGTCGGCTATGCGGTGGACATCAACCCCAACAAGCGGGGCACCTTTATGGCCGGCACGGGGCACGAGATCGTCTCGCCCGAGTTCCTGCGCGAGTACCGGCCCGATACGGTGGTGGTGATGAATCCGGTGTACCGCGACGAGATTGCCGGCTCGTTGGCAGCGCTGGGCCTCTCGCCGCGGCTGCTGACCGTCTAGGATGCCAGGGACTGCCGGGCGGTTCGCTGCTGCCAGCCCCCAATCCGTTCAGCGGGGCTTGGCGCCACCACGAAATGCGGGCACATGCTAAAGGAGATCAAGGAACTCGGCAGGCAGACCATCATCTATGGGCTGGGCGATGGCCTGCGGCGCCTCATCGGCTTTTTGCTGCTGCCCCTGTACACGACCCGTCTGAGCCCCGCAGACTATGGGGAGCTGGATCTATCCCTCGTGATCCTGACGCTGTCCGGCACCTTTGCCGTGCAGGGACTCAAGAACGCGTTCTTTCGGCACTATACCGTGTCGGACGACCCCGACGAGCGCGCTGCGCTGCTCAACTCGACCTTCATCTATATGATCGCCAGCTCGGCGCTCCTCTATGGCACGGTCTACCTCCTGGCGGGCCCGCTTGCGGCGCTCATCTTTTCCCAGAGCCCGGAGCGCGCGGCGACCTTTGTGCGCCTGGTGGCCGCGGTGGGCTTTTTCGAGACGGCATCCATCGTCCCGCTCGAGTCGTTCCGCGCCAACATGCAGCCCGTCCCCTACGTCGCCATCCTGGTGGCCGGGTTCCTGGTGCAGACCTCGGCGAACATCTACTTTGTCGCGGTCTTGGGCTGGGGCGTGCGCGGCGTGCTGCTGGGCTACCTGCTCGGCGCGCTGGTGGTGGCCACCTCGGCGACCTTTATGGCCCGCCGGCGGCTGCGCCCCATCGTGGCGGTCGGGCACCTACGGGAGCTGCTGGCCTTTGGGTTGCCGCTCATCCCGGTGGGCCTGGGATGGTGGCTGCTGGATGTCTCCAATCGGCTGCTCCTGGAGCGCCTGGCCTCCAGCCACGATCTGGGCCTGTACTCCCTCGGCTACAAGATGGCCCACATCCTGACGTTCGTAGTGATCACGCCGTTTTCCACGGCCTGGGGAGCCTACATGTACCGCACGCTGCGGAGCCCTCGGGCCAACGAGACCTATGTCTGGGTGGGCACGCACTATATGCTGCTCCTCAGCCTGGTGGGCATCGGGCTGGTGGCGTTTACGCGGCCGGTGCTCCGGCTGATGTCGGATCCCGCCTTCTGGGGCGCCCACCGTGTCGTGCTGCCGCTCGTGGCGGCGTCCATCGCCCACGGGATGATGTCCATTCTGAGCATGGGGATCAACATCACCAAACGAACCCAGCATTTTTCCTACATCATCGGCCT
>JAAZBQ010000308.1 GCA_012513725.1 Chloroflexota bacterium | reverse complement strand
TTCGGCGGGGTCGTGGAGCTGGAGGGCGCCCTCCTGCCCCCCACGGTCGCGCAAGGGCAGCCGCTGGAGTACACCTTCCTGTGGCGGTCGCTGGGGGAGACGGACGTCGACTATACCGTCTTTATGCACCTGATCGACGGCGAGGGCCAGATGGTGACCGGCCACGACGCCCAACCGCGGGGCGGCCTCTACCCCACCTCGGTCTGGGAGGTGGGGGAGCGGGTGGCCGACGAGCGCGCCTGGACGCCAGACCTGGCTCCCGGCCGCTACCGCGTGGAGGTGGGGCTCTACGATCTGGCGACCATGGCGCGCCTGCCGCTCACCGGGGGCGACATGGCGCTCGGCGACCGGGTTGCCCTCGGCGAGATCGAGATCATGCCTTAGCCGGCCCGCGGGGTCCGGCCAGCGCGCCGATGTACACTCCGACGAGCACCAAGGCCGCGCCCAAGAGGAGCCCGCCCGTCAGCGGCTCGTCGAGGAGCCACGCGGCGAGGACGATCGAGATCAGTGGGCTGAGGACCGTCTGGTAAGAGACCCCCGAGGCGGTCCAGCGCCGTAGGACGTAGAGGAGCAGGGCGAACACCCCGATCGAGCCGGGCAGCACCAGGTAGGCCTGCGCCGCCCAGGTGGTCGGCTCCGCGGGGAGGGCCGCCGGCTCGCCGACGGCGACGGACAGCGCCAGGAGGATGACCGCGCCCACAGCCATCCCCACGGCGTTCATCATGGCCAGGGGAACGTCCGGCGCGCGCTTGACCACCACGCCAACCAGGGCAAAGCAGATCGCCATGGCGACGTTCGCCGCGAGGTGCGGCACCGGAACGTCGCGCCCCGCGCCCTCGCCGAACGTCAGGGCGATCCCCAGGATGGCGACCAGTGCGCCGGCCACCCCTCGCGCCGTGAGGGATTCCAGCCGGGCCAGCGCGGCAAAGCCCAGGGTAAAGAGGGGGACGGAGGCCAGGATCACCGACGCCAGCCCGGCGGGCACCTCCTGGAGCGCCCAGTAGCCCAGGGCGAACCCCACGCCGAACTGCAGGACGCCAAAGGTCAGCGCCGCCGCCAGCCCCCGCCCGCGAGGGAGCGAGAGGCGGCGCGCCACGGCGTACCCGGCAAAGAGGAGGGCAGCCAGGGCAAAGCGGGTGCCCGCCCCCCAAAAGGGGGGCAACTCCAGGCTCACGAACCGGACAGCGACCACGTTCGCGGCGACAAGGACCACCAGCCCGAGGAACGCTACGAGGGTCAGTGCATCGGGCGACGCCTGGGGCCCGGCGCGCTCTATCCGTTCCGACATGGTTCCCCCACCCGTGCCGCGTGTGAGGGCGCGCCTCCAGGGCGTAGGGATGGGGCGAGCGGGAGGGGCGGCACGACAGACCCATTGCGCAACGCTACGCTCAGGATACGACGCGCCGGTCGTTCTGTAAAGGTGTCGTTCGGAAGCCCCTCGGGCAGGGCCCCGACTATTCCACGCGGGTGGCCCTCCAGCGGGCCGTGCCGAACTCCCCGCAGTCCAACTCGCCCTGCAGGCAGCCATCTTCCCCGAGCGCCCCCGTAAAGCGGTACGGCGTGCGGTTCGACTGGTAGCCGAGGGCCGTGCGCAGTGTGACGCGGCGTCCGACCACCTCCCCCTGGATCGGCGCCTGCTGGTAGCGACTGCGACATACGCCGCTCAGGCAGCCGCCCTCCTGGACCAAGGTGATGCCATAGCGCGCCGTGCCCCGCACAAAGGAGACTTCCACCAGCCACTCACCGGCTACATCGACGGCCGGCGCCTCGGTCGCCTGGAGCAGGAGTCGCCCCCCGCCGAGGACGTCCCGGAGGCGCGTCGCGGCGATCGCCTCCTCGCCGGCTTCCATCATGTACGGGTTGACCAATAGCCCATCGGCCACG
>JAAZBQ010000307.1 GCA_012513725.1 Chloroflexota bacterium | reverse complement strand
CGAGCCCCACATCTTTGCCGGGTTCAGCGGCGGCCCCAAGGGCATATGCCCGGGCATCGCTGCCATCGACGTCATCATGGCGAACCACGGCTATGACATGCTGAACCACGAGCACGCCACCTGGGGGTACACCCGTGGCAACCCCATCTGGGAGGAGATGAGCGCCTGCGCGCGGCTCGCGCGGCCCGATTTCCTCCTGAACGTCACCCTGAACGCCCGGCGCGAGATCACCGGCGTGTTCGCCGGGGAGTTGTGGGAGGCTCACGCCCGCGGGGTAGAGTTCGTTCGCGAGACGGCCATGGTGGGGGTTGATGCCCCCTACGATGTCGTCCTCACCACCAACAGCGGCTACCCCCTGGACATCAACCTCTACCAGTCGGTAAAGGGCATCTCGTCAGCGGCGCAGGTTGTCAAGCCAGGCGGCAGCATCATCATCGCCAGCGAGTGCCAGGAAGGGATCCCGGATTATGGCGAGTACAGAAACCTGGTGCGCGAGGGCGGATCGCCGGAGGGGATCGTGCGAATCATCTCGCAGCCCGGGTTCCACCGGCACGACCAGTGGGAGGCTCAGCTGCACGCCGACCTCCTGAACAGGGCGGATATCTACATCCACGCGTCCGGCCTGACGGATCGCCAGGCGGAGGAGATGCTCCTGCGGCCCGTCGACGACGTCGAGGCGACGGTGGCCAGGCTCCTGGAAGAGCACGGCCCCGGCGCCCGTCTGTGCGTGCTGCCCGAGGGGCCCCAGACGATTCCGTACGTGCGCCAGGAGGAACGGCGCGCCATCCGCGCGTAACGACAGAAGGATGAAGGAGGAGGGATGAGGGATGGCCAGAGACTACTAGACGGCATCCCAGTCCCTCATCCTTCATCCTCCATCCTTCATCCTTTTTCCTGAGGAGGCACCATGTCCGACGAACGTCCCACCCTCCTTCCCCAGCCCAAGAACCTGACCCGGCGCCAGGGCGCGTTTCGCCTGAACGCCGACACACAGATCCTGCTCTTGCCCGACGCCGAGGACGGCGTAGTGCGCGCGGCGCGCTCGCTGCAGGGCGAGATCGCCCGCGCCACCGGGCTCACCCTCCCCCTGGTGCGCACGGCGCGCCCGGCCCGCACGACGAACGTCATCCTCCTGGCGGGGGATCCCGAGGCTGCCGCCGCCTACCTTCCCGGCACGCAGTGGCCCACCGAGGCCCTCCGAGAGCACGGGCCCCAGGCGTATTGGGTGGACGTCACCACCGACCGAGTGGTGGCCGGTGGGCGGGGCGCCGAGGCCGCCCACTATGCGGCCCAGACCCTGCGGCAGCTCGTGCGGGTCGAGGGCGCCAGCCTGCCAGCGCTCGAGATCATCGACTGGCCGTCCCTCGCCTACCGCGGGGTGATGGTGGACGTCTCCCGGGGCAAGGTGCACACCCTGGAGACGCTCCAGCGCGTGGTGGACGAGCTGTCGCTCCACAAGATGAACGTCCTCCAACTGTATACTGAGCATACTTTCGTCTTTCCCCACCACCCGCGGATTGGGGCGGGCTGCGGGTCGCTCTCGGGCGACGACATGATGACCCTGGACGCCTACGCCCGGGAGCGATTTGTGGAACTCCAGCCCAACCTGAACTCGTTCGGCCACATGGCCCACATCCTGGCCCTTCCCGAGTACCGCCACCTCGCCGAGGCCGAGATCGGCTGGTCGCTGGACGTGACGAACGAGGAAACGTACGCCCTCCTCGACGGCATGTACGCCGACCTCCTGCCCGCTTTTTCGTCGACCCTGTTCAACGCCGGCTGCGACGAGACGTGGGACCTGGGCAAGGGCCGCTCGCGGGAGTTGACCGAGGAGATCGGCGTGGGGCGCGTGTACCTGCAGCACATCCTGCGCCTCCGGGAGATCGCCGCGCGCTATGGCCGGCGCATCCAGATCTGGGGCGATATCCTCCTCCACCACCCCGAGCTGGTGGCCGAACTGCCCGAGGACGTCATCCTCCTGGACTGGCACTATGAGGCGGAGGAGGATTACCCCTCGGTGCGGACCTTTGCCGAGAGCGGGCGGAGGTTCTGGGTCTGCCCGGGGACCTCGTCCTGGAACACCCTCTTCCCCAGGATCGAGAACGCGAACGGCAACATCCGCACCCTGGCGCGGCTGGCCGCCGAGCACGGGGGCGAGGGGCTCCTGAACACCGACTGGGGCGACCACGGCCACTATCAGCCGATCGGCCAGTCGTGGTACGGTTACCTCTACGGCGGCGAGCAGGCCTGGGCGGGCGGGCAGACGCCCGATGAGGTGTTCGACGCCAACCTGGGGCGCCTCTTCTTCGGCCCCGCCGGCCAGCAGATCGTGGAGGCCGTGCGGGCGTTGGGGCGCCTGAACGCCCTGGAGGGCATGCCCCTGCGCAACGCCAGCCGCTCGGTGTACATGCTCCTGGATGAGCCCCTGGTGGGCGAGGCGACGCCCGAGATCCCGGCGGAGACGCTCCGGGAGATCGAGCGGGTGGCGGGCGAGGCGGAGGCCACGCTGCGGACGCACCTCGGCGCGGCGGAGCACCCCGAGGACCTCGAGGACATGGCCTTTTCCGCGCGGCTGATGGGCTATGCCGCCCGCAAGACGGCCGCCTGCCAGGCGCTGCGGGCCGATCTGGCGGCGCTGGGCGAGGGACGCGGCGACGCCGAGGCGGTGCTGTCATCCGGGCTGAGCACGCTGCGGGCGCTGGAGCACGAACTGGTGGAACTCACCGAGCGCTTCCGGGAGGTGTGGCTGGCCCGGGCGCGGTACTCGGAGATCGGCATCTCCCTGGGACACCTGCAGGGGCTACGAGCGCGGATGGCCCGGGCCGGGGACTGGCTGGCCGAGCGCCGGGCAGCGGTGCAGCAGGGAGAGTCGCCCGACTATGGCCTTACCGGCTATGCGGAGGAGGCCGACTATCTCGTCCTCGGCCAGCGCGGCGCGCGACGCTGGCGGGAACTGGGGTTGCGCTAGGAACGCAACGCAGTGGTGTGGCGGGATTCGTCCCGCCGCACCACCGCGAGCAGGGGGCGGTCAGTCCTCAGTAGTGCGCTCGACGGCAATAGAGCAACCGGTGGCCAGTGCCACGATGGCGCCCACCGCAGCGAACTGCGGGGCCAGTACCGTGCCGATCACCGTCAGGTTCAGCGGCAGCTCCAGATAGCGCTCCCCATCCTTCCGGACGATCACGCGACGGATGTTGCCCTCGT
>JAAZBQ010000306.1 GCA_012513725.1 Chloroflexota bacterium | reverse complement strand
GGCGATGCGCAGGTCGCGCCGCGGGTGCTTGAGGCTCTCGACCATCCGGCACCAATCGGTGAGCTCGGGCTCCCGCGGCTCCAGGTTGAGCCGCTTGGCGAGGTAGGCGCCCAGGCCGTACGATTCCAGCGCCAGGGGCACCTCGTAGATGGTCTCGGCGGTCTCCATGGGGATCACGGCCTCCCGCTCCACGTCGCCAAAGAGAGCGATCTTGTCCAGGAGGTCGGGGGTGATGGGGTAATCCGCCCGGCAGACCAGCACGTCGGGGTGGATGCCGATGCTGCGCAGCTCGCGGACGCTGTGCTGGGTGGGCTTGGTCTTGAGCTCGCCCGTGGATTTGATGTAGGGCAGCAGCGTCAGGTGCACGTAGCAGGTGTTCTGGGTGCCGACGTCGCTGCGCATCTGGCGGATGGCCTCCAGAAAGGGGAGAGACTCGATGTCGCCCACTGTGCCGCCGATCTCCACGAGGGCGATGTCGGCCCCGCTCTCCTCGGCCGCGCGGTGGATGCGGTGCTTGATCTCGTCGGTAATGTGCGGGATCACCTGCACGGTGCCGCCGAGATAGTCGCCCCGCCGCTCGCGCGTCAGGACGTCGGAATAGATCTGGCCGGTGGTGACGTTCGAATAGCGGGAGAGGGAGACGTCGGTAAAGCGCTCATAGTGGCCCAGGTCGAGGTCCGTCTCGGTGCCGTCGTCGAGGACGAACACCTCGCCGTGCTGGTACGGCGACATGGTGCCGGGGTCCACGTTCAGGTAAGGGTCCAGCTTTTGGATGACGACGCTATAGCCGCGGGCCTTGAGGATGCGACCGATGGATGCCAGCGTGACGCCTTTGCCGAGCGAGGAGACGACGCCGCCGGTGCAGAAAATGAAACGGGTCATGTGTGCCCTCCGTGGGTTAATGGAGCACTTGGCCCGGGCAGAAAGTATAGCACACGGGGGGCGCGGCCCCAAACGGCGGCCCCTCGCGAGGGGCCGCCGACGTGCTGCACCGCATGGCTGCCACGGGCTGGCACTACACCCATCCGCGCAGCTGCATGGCCTCTGCCACGGTACTTACCGCCACGGCATAGGCCGCCTGGCGCATGGTCACGCCGTAACGCTGGGCAGCCTCCAGCACCCGATGATAGGCAAGAGTCATCCGCTGGTCCAGGCGCTGGTGCACCTCGCTCTCCTCCCAGTAGAACATGGCGTTGTTCTGGACCATCTCAAAGTAGGAGACGGTGACGCCCCCAGCGTTGCAGAGGAAATCGGGGATGACGTGGACGCCGTTGGCGTCCAGGATCTCGTCCGCCTCGGGGGTGGTGGGGCCGTTGGCCAGCTCGGCCAGGATGCGGGCCTTGACGCGGCCGGCGTTCTCGCCGGTGATCACCTGCTCGAGCGCCGCGGGAATCAGCACGTCCACGTCCAGCTCCAAGAGGTCGCCGTTGGCGATGGGCTGGGCGCCGGGCAGCCCGGCCACCGACCCCGTGGCCTGCTTGTGGGCCAGGGCCACGTCGGGATCGATCCCCGTGGGGTGGTAGACCCCGCCGCGGCTGTCGCTGACCGCCACGATCGTGGAGCCGAACTCGCTGCGGGCCAGCGCCGCCGCGTAATAGCCGGCGTTCCCATAGCCCTGGATGGCGATCCGCGCCCGGCTGAGGTCGAGGCCCAGGATGCCGGCCGCCTCCCGGATCGTGATCAGTCCGCCGCGCGCCGTGGCATCCCCCCGCCCGGCCGAGCCGCCGACGCACAGGGGTTTGCCGGTGAGGACCCCAAAGGCGTTCTTGTGCAGCACCTTGGAGTATTCGTCCATCATCCAGGCCATGATCTGGGGGTTCGTGTAGACGTCCGGGGCGGGCACGTCCACGTCCGGCCCGATGAACGGGGCAAACGCCCGGGCATAGGCGCGGCTGAGCCTCTCCAGTTCGTTCCGCGAGAGCGATTTGGGGTTGCAGATCACGCCGCCCTTGCCGCCACCCAGGGGCAGGTCCAGGAGGGCGCACTTCCAGGTCATCCAGGCAGCCAGGGCGCGCACCGTGTCGATGGTTTCCTCGGGATGGAAGCGGATGCCGCCCTTGGTGGGTCCCTTGGCGTCGTTGTACTGCACCCGGTAAGCGGGGAACACCTGCACGGAGCCATCGTCCATGCGCACCGGTAGGGCGAGGTGCATCTCGCGCATCGGCTGGCGCAGGATGGCGTGCACGCCGGGATCGAGGTCGAGGATGCGGGCGCAGTCGTCCAACTGGCGCTGAGCGATTTCGAATGGATTGCCGCTGGTCACTGATTGGCTCCTTCTATTCCAAGGCGTGGATTCCATCCGGGAGGGATCCGGCATTGCGCGCGCCGTAGCCCGGTCGGCGCGATCACCGGCTGGCGCGGCGACCCAGCCACGTCCGACAGGGCTCTGGAGACCTCGCACATCCCGCATCGGGGGATCTGCTCTCGCCCAGGGCTCGGGCATACGGGTCCCAACGAACAGGCGGTGCGCCGCGGGCCAACCCTGGCCGATCCACACCCTTGGGGGGAGCCTCGAACGGCTCACATCGTGAGGCAGCAAGACACAGAAGAATCGATGCGAGAGTATAGCACGAAACGCACGCGGCGTCATATGCCGTGGCCCCCGCGTCGCGGCGACTTGGCGACGCAGGCTTTTGGCCCGCCCCACGGCCCGGTGTAGACTCTATCCACGGCAGAGGGCCAAGGGAGAGAAGAGCATGCCGGTAGGGAGCCAGGGAACCGTCGGCACGGGCCACCCCCGCCTGGACGAGACCATCCAGGGATTGCGCTGGGGCGATAACGTCGTGTACATCGTCGAGCGTCTGGACGACTATGCCGCGCTGGCGCGGCGGTTCATCGCCCGGGTC
>JAAZBQ010000305.1 GCA_012513725.1 Chloroflexota bacterium | reverse complement strand
CGTGCTCCTCGTCGGTCATCAGGTCCTTTTCGCCGCCCTGGGCCGAAAAGTAGATGCCGTTCACCCCCGCCTCCTGGATGCAGGCCACGTAAAAGCGCGCCAGGTCCTCGGCGATCACCTGCATGGCACCGAGGACGGGGTTCGGATCGGCGCGGGCCTGATCGACGAACAGCCGCCGAAAGGCGTCGGTGTCCGTGGCGCCCGGGGTGGTGGCGCGCAGGATGGCCACCGCTTGGTTGTAGGGGTTGAACGCGGTGGTGATGATGAGCACCTCGTCCCCCAGTTCGCGCACGATGCCCCGCAGGCCCTCCAGGTGCGACTGGAAGAGGGGATCGCCGAGGGGCGTGGGCTGGATCTCGGCCCAGTCGGAGGGACGGGTCACCCTGAGCGTGCCGATCGGCGCATAGCCGGTGTCGTTCATCACCTTCATGATGTCGGGATCGGCCTGGCGATAGTATTCGATGTGGCGACGGGCCATCGCCTCGCCGCCGCTGTATTCGGGAGGAAAGTGGAACCAGAACCCGGCCGGTACGCGGTCCACATGGGCGCCGCCAAGGGCTGCCCGCACCCGCTCGATCTTGTTCATGCTGCCTCCTTTGCGTGGCTTGCCATCCAGTATAGCCCCGCGTCGACGTCGTTGTACAGTGCGGTGACGCCCTGTGGAGGGCGGCGGCAGATCAGCGCCGCAGCGTCGCCGCGATTGGACAGGGCTGGGCGAACCCTGTATAATCACCACTTGTCTAGAGCAGAGTGTATGGCAGTGTCGGAGGGTGTACGTTGGCCAACTTGAGGTCCTCGATCAAGCGCGCTCGTCAGAATATCAAGCGGCGTGCCCGCAACCGTGCGGTGATGTCCCGCTCTCGGACGGCCGTGAGCAAGGCGACTCGCCTGGTCGCCACCGGCGACAAGGATGAGGCGCGGCAGGCCGTCATCGAAGCCATCAGCGAAGTGGACAAGGCCGCCTCCAAGGGCGTCATCCACCGGAACAAGGCCGCTCGGCGCAAGAGCCGGCTGATGGCCAAGCTGAACAGCATGGAATAGGCCCACGGCCGAGCGGCGGGCGCCGCCCGGCTGGCAGCCTCATACAATACGGGGGCGCGCGGCCCTGAACGGGGCGGCGGCCCCGTTTTGCTGTGCCCCGCAAGATTCCCCGCCCCACGCATCCGCCGCCACATCCGGCGACGATCTGCCTCACACGGCCCGGGAGGGCTAACGGAGCGTCCCCCGTCCGCTTGCCGTGGCCTCCGGCGTCGGGTAGGATGGCGCGCGTACCACGCGACGCCTGCCGAAAGGAGCCCCGATGCCGCCCTCTGGGAACGTTTCTGTCATCGGCGCGGACCTCTTGCGCGCCAACGAGATCCCGGCCATCACCGTCTACGGCCCCTGTCTGCCCGCAGCCTGGGAGACGGCCGTACTGGCCGTGTGGGAGCACGGCTGCGCGATGCCCACCGAGTACGACGCGGACATCGACCCCGAAAGCCGGGTGGCCAGCATGATGATGGTCATCGGCGATCCGCTGGCCGAGCCCCGCATCCACCGCGCCTTTCCCGACGGTCTCGAGGGCCTGGCCCTCTACACCGCCGAGGTGGTGGACGGCGTACACGACGGGCGCATCCGCGAGGAGGGCTGGTCCTACTCCTATCACGATCGGCTGCGCAACTGGCCGGGGGTCGATGGCTACGGCGCGCTGGCCGGCCTCCTGGCGGGCGGAGCGGAGGGGCTGCCCCACGTCGACCAGATCGAGGTGCTGGCCGCCAAGCTTGCCGAAACGCCCCACTCCCGCCGGGCTCAGGCCATCACCTGGAATCCGCCGGCGGATGCCTGCCACCACGAGCCCCCCTGCCTGCAGCGGGTCTGGTGCCAGGTGGTGCGCTCCGGCGAGGGGCACCTGCTGGAGATGAACACCCACTGGCGCTCGCGGGATGGGTTCAAGGCGGCGTTCATGAACATCTATGCCCTCACCGAGCTGCAGCGCCGTATCGCCGAGCGCGTTTCAGCGCTGGCCGGGCGGCCGGTGGGGGTGGGGCGCTATATCGACGTGACGGACAACTTTCACCTGTACGGGTCGTACATCCGGAACGAGGAGATCCAGGGGTTCGTCCAGTCGATCGGCAAGCGGACGTTCGAGGCGCGCACCTTCCGGAGCGACGATCCCATCGTCCGGGAAGAGTTCGCCCGGGCGGCGGAGCGGCTCGCGCGCGAGCAGACGTAGCGGGGCGGGGGACAGCGGGCGTTCGGGGCACAAAAAGTGCAGAACCCCAAGTGACCTTGGTCATCCCCTCAGTTTCTGCCCTTGGCTGAATCCTTCCCGGAGGGCATTGACTCTTGACCAATGCCTTCGGGCCATCATCTCCAGCCAGTCGTTCACCGGGCTTCTTTCGCCTGGCTTTCGCCAAGCTACTCGACCGGTTTCCCGATCAGGCGCTGTTGCGCCTCACCTTTCCACCGGCTAACGGTTACCATGTGGCTCACGCCCCATGCTGGCCGCTAGTCCGCCTCCCGACTTGCGGGTCAGAACCTTGTGAGATGTCCTCAACCTCTCAGAGTTCTGCATGAGTATCGTACCATAGCGGGGCGGGTTTGTCAAGTGTTTCGCTGAAGAATTTGTGAGCGCCGCATCCTGCCAACGAGTGGCGGGGCCTCCAGTTCACAGCGATTTGCGATGCGGACCGGCATCCGCCCCCCATGGCGCGCCTCTCATTCCTCGGCGCATGAGCCCGTGGTGAACATCGGTATGCGCTCCGAAACCGGACCGAGTAGCGGGAACGCGATCATCCTGGCGCGGTTTTCGCGATCCTCTTGACATAGAACATGCGTTCACCTATACTGAGGTCAAGATCCCCTCCGGCCATCGAAAGGAGCCCCATCCATGGGCGACACCACCAAGCTATCCGCCAGACAGCGTCGGATGCTGAACATGATCCGGGACTTTGTCGGCGAGTACGGGTATCCCCCCACCATCCGCCAGATCGGTGAGGTAGTGGGCATCTCCTCGACCTCTGTGG
>JAAZBQ010000001.1 GCA_012513725.1 Chloroflexota bacterium | reverse complement strand
GGACGTGGGCGTTGGTCAGCACATAGCCCCCGGCGATCACGATGCCACTGCCGGTGCCGGTGGGGATCTCGACCATGGCCAGGCTGGGGGCCACCTGACGGTAGACCTCCATGGCGGCCGTCGGCGCAGCGGCGTCTCCAGCGCCGTCTGTGGTCGACGCAGCCGTCTGCCCGGCGGGGACCCCGGCGGCCGTCGCCGGCGCGATGGGCGCGGCTGGGGCGGACGGCGGGCCGGGCGCCACGCAGCCGGCGCCGATCCAGGCGCTCCACAGGGCGAGGGAGACGATGAGCAGGGCGCGGGCAGTCCGGTGGGTCATGGGCCTCTCCGCTGGCGGTTGGGGATGCCGGGCGCCCGCGGCCTCAGGTGGGTCCGGGGGCAGGCCGATCATACCACCTCCGGCCCCCGCCGGAAAGGCATGGCCCCGCCGGCCAATGCCCTAACACTCCCTACCAACAACACGCCCCAACGCCCAATGCCCAAAGCCTCTCATCCAGCAACACACCCTCCAAACCCCGTCATCCTGAGCGAAGCGAAGGACCTCCGCCGCACTGCACCCGAAACTCCCCTGCCGGCAACACACCCCCAGTCCATCATCCTGCCAAAGGGTCGTCCTCGGCAGAGAGACTCGGGAGGCAGCACGGCGGAGGTCCTTCGGCGGACCTCAGGATGACGGGGGTATGGGGGCGTGTGGTGGGCAGGAAGGGCTGGGGTGTTGGGCGTGGGGGGTGTGGGGCAGGTTGCGCAGGCACCGCGTCGGGCGCGATCACTGACGCGCTGGGCGATACGCGCTGCGCCGATCGACGGGGACGCAGGGCTCCGCAAGCCCCTCTACAGCCCGCCAATCCTCAGCCGAATCCTGCCAATCCTGTCCCTCTTCCAGCAGAGCGAACACGCCTTCCAGGCGTACCCTCGGAAGGCGTGTTCGCCACCCACGGCGTCCGCCGTGCTAGGTCGAAAGCCCCTGCTCCTTGGCCTTTTCCTCGGCCGTGTCCTGGGCGGCTTGCCCCGCCTCCTTGGCCACCTCGCGGACGCGCTCGGCGGTATCCTCTACCTGATCGCGAGCGCGGTCCATGAGGCGGTCGCGCTGCTCGCCGAGCAGGCGATCCTCTTGGGGCGTCTCGGGGATCACGAGGCCCGCCAGGGCGCCGGCGGCCAGGGCGATGGCGCCCACCGCCAGCGGATTCTCGTCCATCATCCGCGATACGCGGCCCTGGGTGCGGTGCAGCTGCTCCTGGGCCCGGCTGGCGACGTGCTCGATCTGTTCACGCCCCTCTTCGATGGCGTGGCTCGCGGTGGATTGCACCTGCCCCACGGCGTGCTGGGCCTGCTCGCCAACCCGCTCGGCCGTTTCACGGGCCCCCTCCTGGACCCGGCTCGCCGTCTCGCGGGCCTGCCCCGCCATCCGCTCTGCCCGTTCCTGGACCTCGCCGGAGGCCTCGGTGGCGCGCCGGCGGGCGTCCTCGGTCATCGACTCGCCCCGGTCCGCGTGGTACTCGCCCCCCACCGTCACCCGGCTGGGCCTGCTGATGCGCGGATACTCTTCACCGCGCTGCATCGGCGGCCCGTAGGCCACGTCGTAGGTGCGCACCTCGCGCTCCTTGCCCGGGCCCTCCATGATCAGCCAGCCCAGTCCGAGCGCCACCATCGCGGCAGGAATGGGGTTCTGTCGGACGGTGTCCATCGCCACGTCGCGAAAACCTCGCGCGCGATGTGTTGCCTTGTCAGCCATCTGCTTGGCCCTCCCTATCGTTGCTTCCTGAACTGCCTCCTGCGCGTCGTTGCGCAGCCGCCTGGGGTTCAGGCGCTCCTGGAGGCGGTCCACGGTATCACCCAGCTCCGCCCGCGTACGCGCAATGTCGGCGCGAATCTCCTCGGGCTCCTTGCCCTCGGCAGAGTATTGCATTCCCTGAGGTCGCCCGGCGGGCTGGTCGAGCCGTCGGGGGGCTGGGCGACCTACTTCAGTTGCTCTTTCGCCCATTGGGCATCCTCCTTTAGCGACGCGACCGTCTGCTGGGGAACGACGCCACGGTTCTTAAAGTCCTGGTACCCGCGCCAGGCGATGAGGCCGCCGACCAACAGGAGCACCGCGGTGACGATGAGGGCCGACAGCCACCAGGGGAGCACGTATGCCAACGCGATGATCGCCGTGGCCACGAGCGCCTGAAAGCCGACAAAGAGCAGTAGCGCTCCGGCCACCATCATGGCGGTGTCGCGACCCAGGTGGGAAACCTTGTCGCTGATCTCGGCCCTGGCGAGGGCCATCTCCTGGCGGACCAGCGTGCGCAGATCGGCGGTGAGATCAGCAAAGAGGTCGCCGAGAGGCCGTTCCTCCGTTGCGAATTGCTGCATGCTTCCTCCCTACCGTCTGGCTTGCTAGTCCTCGTCCGGCGCCGGATACTGCGACACGGTGGAGCGCGGGGTGGTGGTGCCATAGCCGGTGGTGCCCCTGCCGTAGCCCGTGGCGCCGGTTCCATAGGTGGAGGCGCCATAGGCCTCCGAGTAGCCCATGTCGGTGCGGCCCATGTCCTCCGTCCGCTGGCGGGTGCTGGAAGCCTTGAGGAATCGCGAGGCCAAAAGGCCCGCGAGGAAGGCGGCGCCGAGGAACACCCCGGGCTGCCTGCGGGCGTAGCGCTCGGCGTCGTGCATCAGCTCGTCGACGCTCTTGTTCTGGAGGGAATCCGACAGGCGCACGATCTGATCCGCGGCGCGATCGGTGACTCCGGCGAACGTGCCGTGCTCCTGCTCGCGGAGTTCGTGGCTAGAGTGCTGCAGGGCGTTGGCCAGGGCGCTCAGGTTGGAGGCGGCGCGGGTCTTTTGCTCGGATATCTGTGACTTGGCCCGCTGCCCGGCCTCCTGCGTGATGTCCTTGGCCTGTTCCTGTACGCGGCCCGTGGTGCCCTCGGCTTGCCGTTGGGCGGCGCGGGCCTCCTCCTCGATGCGCTGACGCGCGGTGGCCTGGGATCCGGAAGGGGTCTCCGGACCTGACCGTTCAACGTTACCCGTAGACATGCGATTCTCCTTTCCGGAAACCCTGTCCCGATGGGGCGGGGTGGGTGGGAAAGCGAGTCAACGGGCGCCGATTGGGTGGCGACGATGCGGGCACAAAGGGGTTCAGACGGGGGGAGATACGGTCGACGGCGCCTGGCTGCGTAGGAGGATCGCGGACAGGCATTCCTAACGACGCGATACTGCTAAGAGTATACCATAACACAGAGTGCCCTTCAAGTGCCTCACCGGGCG
>JAAZBQ010000304.1 GCA_012513725.1 Chloroflexota bacterium | reverse complement strand
TCCGGCCGAGCACTGTTCCGCACGGACCTGCGCACCGACCGCGCCTTCCAGGTAGAGTTCAGCGGGGGCGCTGGGCGGCCCCGGCCATAAAGCGCGCCACGTCGACGACAAAGCGCTCGTGGGTGCCACGGCCGATGAGGCCGGCGCCATCCTCGGCGGAGACCCGGAAGGTGAGCCGCCGCCCCTCGATGGCGATCAGCTCGGCCTGGGCCGTCACGTGGGCGCCGACGGCGCTCGGGGCCAGGTGCTCGATCTCCAGCCGGGAGCCGACGGTCTGCTGGCCGGCGGGCAGGAGGGGTTCCACCGCGTCGACGGCGGCGCCCTCCATCAGGGCGATCATCTGGGGGGTAGAAAGCACCTGCACGGCCCCGCTTCCCCAGCGGACGGCGGTGTGCTCCTCGGCGACGGTAAGGGAGCGCCGGGCGGTCAGCCCGAGGGAGAGGGGTTCCAACGGGGCCTCCTGAGTGTAGAAAAGGCAGAGGCCGGGCACAACGTGTGCCCGGCCTCTGCGTAGCGTCTAGGCTGCGAGGGGATCGGAGCCATCGACCAGGGCCTTGAACTCCCCACGGTCCAGGGTCTCCTTTTCCATGACGGCGGTGGCGACGGCGTCCAGCCTGTCGCGGAAGGTGGTCAGCACCTCCTTGGCGCGGGCATGGGCCCGATCCAGGAGAAGGCCGATCTCCCGGTCGATGAGCGCAGCGACCTCTTCCGAATAGTCGCGCTGCTCGCCGATCTCGCGACCGAGGAACACCAGCTCGTCCTTTTCGCCAAAGGTCCGGTGGCCGAGGCTCTCGCCCATCGCGTACTGGGTCACCATGGCGCGAGCCATCTTGGTGGCTTGCTGCAGGTCATTCGAGCCGCCGGTGGTCACCTCGCCGAACACCAACTCCTCGGCGACGCGCCCGCCCATGGCCGCGGCCATGTCGTCCTCGAACTTGGACTTGGAGCGGAGCATGCGGTCGTCCTCGGGAAGGGCCATGGTGTAGCCCCCCATCATGCCCCGGGAGACGATGGTCACCTTGTGCACCGGATCGCAGTGCGGCAGCTTGTCAAAGACGAGGGCGTGCCCCGCCTCGTGGTAGGCGATCACCCGCTTTTCCTCGGGGCTGATCAGCCGACTGCGCCGCTCAGGACCGGCGATGACTCGCTCCACCGCCTCCTGGAACTCGTCCATGGCCACGGTACGCTTGTTGCGACGGGCAGCCAGGATGGCGGCCTCGTTCACCAGGTTCTCGATATCCGCGCCGGTAAAGCCGGGCGTCTGCTTGGCCAGGTTATCCAGGTCGACGTCCTTGCTCAGCGGCTTGCCCTTGACGTGGACCTTGAGGATCTCCTCACGGCCCCTGCGATCGGGACGGTCCAGGATCACGCGACGGTCAAAGCGGCCGGGCCGCAGGAGCGCCGGATCCAGGATGTCGGGACGGTTGGTGGCGGCAATGATGATGACCTTGGTATCCGTATCGAACCCGTCCATCTCCACGAGGATCTGGTTCAGGGTCTGCTCCCGCTCGTCGTGGCTGCCGCCCAGGCCGGCGCCGCGATGGCGGCCGACGGCGTCGATCTCGACGACGAACACGATGCACGGGCTGTTGCGCTTGGCCTGATCAAAGAGGTCGCGCACGCGGCTGGCGCCGACGCCGACGAACATCTCTACGAACTCGGAGCCGCTGATGCTAAAGAAGGGTACCCCCGCCTCGCCAGAGACGGCGCGGGCCATCAGCGTCTTGCCGGTGCCCGGCGGACCCACCAAGAGCACCCCCTTGGGGATGCGAGCGCCGAGGGCCGTGAACTTGTCCGGCTCCTTGAGGAACTCGACCACTTCCTCGAGTTCCTCCTTGGCCTCCTCGGCGCCGGCCACGTCCTCGAACGTGTTCGTGGGCCGGTCGCCGGTGAACATCCGCGCGCGGCTCTTGCCAAAGGAGAGCGCCTGGTTGTTGCCCGTCTGCGCCTGCCGGAGCATAAAGACCAGCAGGAGGCCAAAGAGCACCAGGGGCACGATCTGGATCAGGACGACGCCCCAGTTCTCCCAGGCGCTGGGCCGCACCGCCACCACTTCGGTGATGGAGCGAATCTCGTCGGGCGAGACGCCGAGGTTGATCAGGGTCTCCCCGAGCCCGACGTTGGCTTCCTTGCGCGAGGTAAAGCGGACGTACCGGCCATCTTCGACCACCATCAGGTCGATGACGCCGTCGCCCGTGACCGCCAGGCTCTCCACCTTGCCCTGCCGAATGAGGTCGGCGACGCGGTTGATGGGGATCTCGGCGCTTTGAGAGGGAGAAAGAAAGCTATACAGCAGAAAGATGCTTGCTGCAATGATCAGGACATAGACGAATGCATTACGAGGCCAAGTTGGAGCCACTTGTACCCATTCCTCCGCTAGGCTGACACAAAGCCCGGCGCCAACGGCCGGGCCTGCGCGATGTCAGGACGTGCCTTTTACCATAACGATTCTACCACAGTCGTACAGAACTGAAAAGTTGCCAGCAGGCTGCCCCCCAGGGATCGAGGACCGCGCGCGGCAAAGAACAAGACCTGACGATGCGTCAGGTCTTTAGCCATGGGCCCACCCGGATTCGAACCAGGGACCAACCGGTTATGAGCCGGCCGCTCTGCCGCTGAGCTATGGGCCCGGCGCTGGTCTGCCCTGCACCGCCCGGATTGTACCACGCGCCCCCCGCGGCGTCAAAGCCAGCGAGATATACTACAACCGACCGCGCTGCACCCGGGTACCGGTCAGGGCAGACGCACCCTATTCCACGGCGCCGAGATCGGGATTACCCGGTCCATAGTGGCGCAGCATCACCAGGGGATCCGTGGCACTGGGGTTCGTGACGCGGACACCGGCCGTCGCGGCCCCCTCGGTGACGTAGAACTCGTCGCTGGTGAGTTGGCCGAAACGGATCAACGTCGGCGCCTCGACCTGCCAGGGGCCCAGGGTGCCATGCCCCTGCAGGAGGATCAGCCCATACGAGGCCGCATCGCGCAACACGACCGTGGCGCCCGGCAACACGGTGGTCTCCTTGGCCGAGAACTCGGGGCTGCGGTAAGTGACCCAGTAGTCCAGGTACCCCGCGGCACGCATCTCCTGTTCGGCGCGCACGGGCCGGGGCGGCAGGAAGCGATGCTGGGCAAAGGCGGGATCGGTGTTCAGGTCCCAGTCCACGAGGTCCACGAGATAGTCCAGGTCGTCGTGGAACTTGGGGGGCACGTCCTTGACCAGGAGCTCGCGATCGATCGGCGCGTTGTCAACGAGAGACTCGAACATGGCGAACACGTCGCTATCCGCCTGGGGCTCGTAGGTGCAGAGGCTGCCCGGGGCGTGGAGCACCCCGGCGGGCACGTCCCAGCCGGTGCCCGGCTCCAGCCGGTAGGCGCGGGAGAGGGCGGTGATCCGGTTGTCGCCGCGGTTCCAGTTGCGCAGGCACTCTTTGACCTGCTCGCGGGTGGTGCCGGGCTCCAGCCCGAAAAAGGTGTAGGGAAACCGCCCGCCATAGTTGTTCAGCTGCGTGGGAAAGTAGTAGGCCTCCGGCTTTTGCCGCTGGCCGACCCGCTCCGCGTGGGGCGCCATCTGGTGCAGGTGGAAGGGTAGCGGGCCAAGGTTGTCAAAGAACTTGGCGTACATCGGCCAGCGGCCATACTCGGCCATCAGCCGCTCGCCGATGATGGCCTCGCCGGCGTCGGCGACGGCGTCGCGCAGCAGCACCCGGCGCGCCTCGGCGCCATCCTCCATCACAACGTAGGAGAGGCCCTCATCGGGCAGCGTCTTGGGGCCGTTGTCGGCGGCGACGGTGGAGGAGAACCAGCGCTCGTCGATGCCGCCGCGGTCGGCGCCGTAGGCGTAATAGTCGTGGGGATGCAGCCGGAGACGACGCCCCGGAATGCAGAACGCCCTCGGCACCCAGGTCGGCGCCAGGTGTAGAACGCCCTCGCCCTGCTCCAGGGCCGCGTGGATCAGTCGCTCGTTGTTCATGCTGTCTGCTCCCCTATCTATGATACGATGCGCTGCAACCTTAGCGCATCCGGCGCCGTCCCGCAAGCGCCGGCGGGTTTGACAGCGCCGCCGCGAGCCCCTATAAGGAGTGGGGGTGAGCCCATGAAGAGCGGCGAGGGCGACCGATCCGCCGGCATGCCCAGGTTCTCCGTCGTCATCCCAAACTACAACCGCGCCGGCCTGCTCGGGGAGGCCATCGAGTCGGTCCTCGCGCAGACCTACCGCGACTATGAGCTGATCGTCTGCGACGACGGCTCCACCGACGAGACACCCGAGGTGCTGGCGCGTTACCCTGGGGTGCGCGTGGTGCGCAGCGACCGGCGGGGCCCGGGCGGCGCGCGGAACGCGGCGCTGGCCGTGGCCAGGGGGCGTTACATCGCCTGCCTGGATAGCGACGACCGCTGGGCGCCGCGCACCCTGGAGTGGGTGGCGACGGCGCTGGACGCCCACCCGGGCCGCGTCGCCGTGTTCCTGACCGCATCGCCCATCGAGGACGACGAGGGCAGTGAGGAAGGCGCCCCG
>JAAZBQ010000303.1 GCA_012513725.1 Chloroflexota bacterium | reverse complement strand
GATGTCGATCAGGATCCCGCCGTAGCGCGCCTTTTGGAAGAACCAGTCGGGCCGCGTCGGCAGGCTGATGCGGTGTGGCCCCGTGCCCAGGACCTGGATCACCCGGCCGATGGCGCCCGCGTGTACCAGGGTACCCGCGTGCACCGCCGCCTCGACGTGGAGGCGCTCGGAATAGTACACCGCGTACTTTTTTCCCGTTTCGGCCACCTTGGCCCGGGCGGCGGCCAGCTGGCTCAGGCTGGTGAGCGGGGCCTTGTCCGTGAAATAGTCCTTGCCGGCGTCCATCACCCGCAGGCCGGTGGCGCAGCGATCCGCGGGCACGTCAGCGGCGGCCACCAGGCGCACCTCCGGATCCGAGAGGATCTCGTCCTCGCTGCGGGCCACCTGCACGTCGGGAAAGCGGCCACGGAACGCCTCCACCTTGGCGGGATCGGCGTCGTAGACCCATTTCAGCGTGCCGCCGGCCTCGGTGAGACCGTTGCACATCCCAAAGATGTGCCCGTGCTCCAGCGCCGTCGCGGCAAAGACAAACTCCCCGGGGCCCACCACGGGCTCGGCCTTGCCCTTTGGTGCGTAGGTCATACCATCCATCTTTTGCGTCATGTCTCCTCCTATTGAGTCAAGCGGTAAGCGGGCTGCGCCGCTTCTTACCCGCGGGCCAGCCAGTCCTCGATGATTCGTTCTTTTTCCGGGCCCCAGCCCCGGTAAAACCGGGACATCGCCTCGTGATACTCGACGGGATCGGTGGCGTCGCGCCAGGCGCGGAATGCCGCCCGGTCGTACGCCACCACCTTCTGGGCCACCTCCTCGTGATCGAGGATCTCGCGGAGGCCGGCCGCCATCTCGGCAGCGACCTCGGGCCGCTCGTCGACGAGGCTGTGCATCTCGTCGGGGTCCTCGCCGAGGTGAAAGAGCTGCGACTCGTACCCGGCGTAGGCGATGTATTTATAGTCGCCCCGGCGGAGCATGAACGAGGAGGTGTTCTGAAAGTTCGAGTGGTACTCGGAGAACACCTGATCCGGCCGCTCCCTGTTGGCGCCGCCCCCCAGCTCGGGCATCAGCGAGTAGCCCATCAGCCCCTCGGGATGCGCCAAGCCGGCCATGTCCATCAGCGTCGGGTAGATATCCACCAGCGAGACGAGCGCGTCCACCCGGCCCCCCGGGGCGATGCCGGGGCCCGCCACCATCATGGGCACCCTGGCAGAGCCCTCGTAGAGGGAGTTCTTGAGGTGCATGCGGTGCTCCATGTTCGTGTCGCCGTGGTCGCTGATGTAGATGATGTAGGTCGAATCCGTCAGCCCCAGGGCGTCGATCCTGTCCACCAGGGCGCCCACCATGGCGTCCAGCTCGGCCACCATGGCATAGTAGGTTCGCCGGATGGCCAGGAGTTCCTCGTCAGTGAACTCGCCGACGCAGCCCTTGCGCACGCGAATGAAATCCATCACCGGATGCATCTCGGCCTCGTAGGGCGGCACGGTGACGCAGGCGGGGTCGATCACGTCCAGCCACTCTTGGGTGGTGCGGAAGGGCGGGTGGGGGAGGTTCAGGCCGCAGTAGAGCATGAATGGCGCGTCGCTCTCCAGGGCGTGCGCGTCGAGCCAGGCCAGCGAGGCGTCGATGCTCTTCCAGTCGTGGTGGGGCTCGTCCACCACCACGGCCTGGGGCCGCGCGGCCAGACCGGTCACCTGCATCCCGGCCGGGTCGGCCCAGGCCGTCACCCGGGCGCCGAGGGAGTGGTAGCCGGAAAGGTAATCCGTCTTGCCCACGATGTGGGTCCGAAAGCCGTCGGCATCCAGGCGGCTCTGGAAGGTGGGAGCGCCGGCCTCCAGGCCCTTGTGGTTGTTCCAGGCCTCCTCCTGGTGGACGTAGCGGCCGCTCCACATGCTGGCCCGGGAGGGGCAGCACTGGGGCGAGTTGCAGTACGTGTGGGTGAACAGCACGCCGCGCTCGGCGAGGCGATCCATGTGCGGGGTGTGGGCCGCCGGGTGCCCCGTGCACCCCATGGCGCGGCCGTCCATGCTATCGGAGGAGATGAACAGAATGTTGGGGCGGTCGGTCACGGTGCGCTCCTATCGTGTGCGGTAGCGGGTCGCGGGCGGGGCCGATTGGGCACGACGTGTTGCCAAGAGAAAGGATGAAGGAGGAGGGATGAAGGATGGGCCGACATCGATCCGTGCGCATCCCGTCATCCTTCATCCTTTATCCTTCATCCTTGTCTTTATGGGTGCCATCCGTGGTGGGGCTTTACTCCTGCAGGCCCTCGACGATCCGCTCGTAGCGCTGCACGAGATCGCGGGCCTGGGCGTCCGAGCGCCCCTGCGCATAGATCTGGAAGCGCGGCTGATCCTCATCGGGGAGGAGGAGCACCCACTCGTCCTCGCCCATCATGATCTTGACCCCGTCGATCTTGGGGCCCATGCGCTCCTTGTACTGCTCGTTCAGGAGGCGCATCACCGTGCCCTTGTTCTCCCACGGGCAGTTTACCACCCCCTGGGCCATGTGGAAGGCCGGCACCTCGCCAAGCGCCCGCGACAGGCGGGTATCCTGCACGGCCAGGAACTCCAGGAGTTTGGCCACGGTCATCATGCCATCCACCACCGGCTGGAACTCGGGCCAGACGAACGAGCCTCGCCCGTCGGCCGCCATCACCACCTCGGCGCCGGTCGCCGCGTCCATCAGCGCCGCGCCGGAGGTCTTGGTGCGGACCACGCTTCCGCCGTGAGCCGCGGCGATCTTTTCCATCACGTTCGGCAGGGTATCGGGGATCACCAATACGCCCCCGCCCCGCGAGCGAAGCGCCATGATGGCCACCGCCGCGGTGAGCATCACGCCCGACACGCTGCGGCCGAGGTCATCCACCACATAGACGCGCTCGCCCCCCACGTCGAGGCGCGCGCCGATCGCCGTCTCCAGCACCTCGCAGATCTGGGCCAACTGCCCGAGGGAGTGCTGGAACTCTTCCGTGCGGATGGACATCTTGGTCTCTTCCACCGCGGCGTTCAGCGCCACCACCTGGACGTTCAGGTCCGCCAGGATCGGCGAGAACACCCCGGCCGTCGGGGCGTTGGCGTAATCCACCACGCAGTAGGGGTTGGCCCGCCGGATGGCCCCGACGTTGATGTGGCCCATGAAATCCTCGGTATAGCGCTCCCGGGCGTGCTCGGCATAGCCGATGGTGCCGATCTCGTCGAGGTAGACCCGCCGAAAGTCCTCGCGGAAAAAGACTCGCTCGACGTTGCGCTCGTCGTCCTTGCTGAGGTCCTGACCGTTCTCGTCAAAGAACTTGATGTCGACCACCCGGTTGTCGAACGGCGAGAGGCGCACGTGCACCCCGCCCTGTGCGGTGCTCTGGCCGGTGATGTAGCGGGCCACGGGGATGGGCACCTCGCTGAGGTCCATCACGCTTACCCCGGCCGAGGGGAGCCCGGCGATGATGGCGCGTTTGATCATCCGCGGGCTGCGATGGGGATCGCGGTTGGTGGTCACCGTGGCCCCCTGGGGCAGGGTGGCGGCAAAGGCCGCGCCCAGCCGCGCCGCGAACTCGGGGGTGAGGTCAACGTTCACCAGGCCGGTGACCCCATAGCGGCCAAAGAGCACCCGACGCCCTTGCGAGCCCCAGATGATGCTCGTCTTCACCGTCGCGCCGGCCTCCACTTCCTTATCCGGCCAGATCTTGACGCCGGGGTGGATGACGGCCGCCTCGTCGATCACCGAGCCATCGCCGATGATGGCCCCCTCGAATACCACCGCCTTGCTCTTGAGGCTGCACTGGCGCCCGACGATCGCCCCGCGCAGTTCGACGCCCTCGCCGATGTAGCAGTTGCGCCAGACGATGCTGCGCTCCACGTGGGCGTTGGTGTCCACCACCGTATAGTCGCGGATCACCGTGGGCCCGTGGATGATGACTCCGCCCTTGATCTTGACCCCCGGCCCCAGGTAGATGGGGCCATAGAGCTGGGCGTCCGGGGCGATATCCACCCCCTCGCCGAGCCACAAGGTCTCCCCGTGGCGCTCGCCCATCTCGGCCACCTG
>JAAZBQ010000302.1 GCA_012513725.1 Chloroflexota bacterium | reverse complement strand
GTAGAGGATCGTGCGCGAACGACGAGGGGTTTCGGTGGTGTGCATATCGTCTCTCCGCATCAGGTGTGCGAGGCATTATAGCGCCTTGTCCGCCGGCGCGACAGGCCGCCGGCTCCCGGCCGGCCGCGTCCGGCGGCCGATTGGCGCCCTGCGCCCGGTGTGCTATCATCTGCCCCGCCATCGCCCGGGGGCCGGCGGGAACCGCACCCCTCCCTGGGGCGTCCTTTAGTCACTACTCGATCATCTCGTACTGAGGCTGCACACGCCATGATGTGGAGGAAAGCGCTCGCCATCGTCTCGGCCATTGCCCTCTTTACCATCGGCCTGGGCGTTATCGTCTACGTGGCCGTGGCCCGCGATCGGCTGACGCCCCCTGCCCCCAACATCCCCACCCCCGGGCCCACGTGGACGGCCATGCCCTCCGAAGCGCCCACGCCGGCCGCGATCAGCGTGGCGGGAGTGGTCTCGGATTACACTCCCGGGGCGCTCATCATCGTGCTGGCGCCCATCGAGGGGAACGTCGAGCAGATCATCGTCCTGGAGGGGGTGCGCGTCGAGCGCGAGGGCGGCCAGCCCGCCGCGCCGGAGGACATTGCCCCGGGGCAGACCCTCTTTGCCGAGGGTGCCCTCGATCCCCTGGGGCGCCTCATCGCCGAGCGCATCGTCATCGTGGCCGAGGGCGAGACCTCGCCCGAAGCGACGGCGTCGCCGAGCCCCAGCGCGACGGCCTCCGCCACGCCGTCGATCACGCCGGAGGCCAGCGTCACCCCCACGCGCACGCCCATGGCGGCCTGGGAGGGCGAGTACTTTTCCAACCCCGACCTGCGCGGCGCGCCCGCGGCCGCCCGCGACGACGCCGCGATCGATTTTGACTGGGGCAGCGGCGCCCCGCTGGACGGCGTGCCCCAGGACCGCTTTTCCGTGCGCTGGACCACCCGCCGCAGCCTGGAGGCGGGTACCCACCGCTTTTACGCCCGCGCCGACGACGGCGTGCGCGTGTACGTGAACAACGCCCTGGTGATCGACGCCTGGCATGGGCCGATCGACACCGTCCACCAGGGCGACGTCACGCTGGAGGCCGGCGTCCACACCCTCCGGGTAGAGTACCGGGAGGACTCGGGGGAGGCCCTCGTCCAGGTCTGGTGGGACCGGGAGGGCGATTATCCCGAGTGGCGGGGCGAGTACTATGCCAATCCGACCCTAAGCGGCTCGCCGGCCCTCGTGCGCAACGATCCGGAGATCCGCTTCGATTGGGGCGCGGCGAGCCCGGCCCCGGACCTGCCCGCCGACCAGTTCTCCGTGCGCTGGACCCGCATGCTCCGCACCGACGCGGGCCCCTACCGCGTGATCGCCGACGCCGACGACGGGGTGCGCATCTGGGTGGATGACGCCCTGATCCTGGATACCTGGACGACCGGCGCTCGCGGCAAGCAGATGGGCCACATCTGGCTGGAAGCAGGGCAACACCAGGTGCGCGTCGAGTACTATGAGGCGAGCGGCCAGGCCGGCATCCATATCTGGTGGCAACTGCTCGAGGATTATGTCGGATGGCAGGGGGCCTACTACCGCAACCCGGACCTTGCCGGGCAGCCGGTCCTCGTGCGCGACGACCTGATCATCGACTTTGACTGGGGGCTCGGCGCGCCCGATCCGAACATCCCGGTGGACAATTTCTCCGTGCGCTGGCGGCGCATCATCCCGTTTGAGCGCGGCCGTTACCGCTTCTGGGCGCAGGCCGACGACGGGATTCGGGTCCGTGTGGATGGCCGCCTGATCATCGACCAGTGGCGCGATGCGGGGCAGGCGCTCTACCAGGTCGAGATCGACCTGGAGGCGGGGGAACACGAGGTGGTGGTCGAGTACTATGAGCGGGGCGAGCAGGCCATCGCCCGCTTTGGCTACGACCTGGCGTCCACGCCGACGGCCACCGCCACGTGGACGGCCACACCGACCGGCACCCCGGCCCCGAGTGCCACCCCCACGGCCACCTGGACCCCGGCGCCGCCGACGCAAACCGCCACTCCGTCGCCCACGCTCACGCCGACCGCGACGCCCACTCCCGAACCGACGGAGCCCGGGCCACCCGCCCCGACGCCGACGTTCCCCCTGCCCCCCGAGCTGCCCACCCGGCCGCCGAGCCGGCGCGACTAGGGCATCCGGCGGAGGGCCCCTCCATAGAAATGGACAGCGCCATCGTACCAGGCTATGACCACCTGGCGTGATGGCGCTGCG
>JAAZBQ010000301.1 GCA_012513725.1 Chloroflexota bacterium | reverse complement strand
TCCGCGTGGCGGTGTTGTTTGGGGGCAGGTCGGGCGAGCATGAGGTGTCCATCGCCTCGGCCAAGTCGGTGATGGGCGCCATGGACCCCGAGCGCTACGAGGTGTTGCCCATCGGCATCACGCGATCGGGCCGCTGGCTGCTGGCGGGCGACCCGCTGGCTGCCCTGGAGGCGAGGGACACCGGGGAGGAGGCGCCGCAACTTGCCCCGTCGGCGTCGCCGGCAGGCGACGCCGTGGTCCCCTGCCCCGGCCCGGAGGGTGGGCGCGAACTGGTGCCCGGTACCTCGGGCCACCGGTTCCCGGAGGTCGATGTCGTGTTCCCAGTGCTGCACGGGACCTTTGGCGAGGACGGCTCGGTGCAGGGGCTCCTGGAGCTGGCCAATCTTCCCTACGTGGGCGCCGGGGTATTGGGCTCCGCCGTGGGGCTGGACAAGGTGGCCATGAAGGCCGTCCTGCAGACCCACGGGTTGCCCGTCGTCGACTATGTGGCGCTGACCGCCAAAGAGTGGCGCCGGGACCGTGACGCCGTCGTGGCGCGGGTGGAGGAGCGGCTGGCGTACCCGGTGTTCGTCAAGCCGGCCAACCTGGGTTCCAGCGTCGGGGTTTCCAAGGCCCACGACCGCGCAGAGTTGGGGGCGTCGCTGGATCTCGCCGCGCGGTTCGATCGGCGGCTCCTCGTGGAGCGGGCGGTGAACGCCCGGGAGATCGAGTGCAGCGTATTGGGGAACGACGAGCCCGAGGCCTCGGTGCTCGGCGAGGTGGTCCCGTCGAACGAGTTCTATGACTACCGGGCCAAATACATCGACGGGGATTCGGCGCTGTACACTCCGGCGCCGCTGCCCGCCACGCTTGCCGGAGAAATCCGCGACCTGGCCGTGCGCGCCTTTCTGGCCCTCGACTGCGCCGGCCTGGCGCGGGCGGATTTCCTCCTGTGCCGCGATACGGAGCGGGTGTACATCAACGAGTTGAACACCCTGCCGGGGTTCACCCAGATCAGCATGTATCCCAAGCTATGGGAGGCCAGCGGCCTGCCCTATTCCGCCCTGATCGATCGGTTGATCGAGCTGGCCATCGAACGGCACGAGGAAAAGGCGGGCCTCGAGCGGTCCTACGGGTTCGACCACTAGTCGCGCCGGACGAGGACAGATGCCCAAGCGCAGGAGCCCGAGATCACAGACCAGGCTTGCAGAGCCGACCGAGCGTGCGGCCCCCCGCGGGCGCGCCGGCACGTCTCCTTGGGCCATCAAGGCGCCGGCGGTGCTGCTGCTGGTCGGGGCGCTGTCGCTGTTCGCACGCCTTCTGAGCGACGCGCGCTTTCAGGTGCACGAGGTGGAGGTCGTGGGGCTCCAGCAGGTGACCCGGGAGGAGGTCGGCGAGGTGGTCGACGTTCTCGGGCACAGCCTCTTTACCGTGCGGGCGTCGGTGCTGGCCGCCGAGTTGCCGGACCGATTCGGGTGCATAGACTCTGCCGAGGTGCGCTGCCGGCTGCCCGATCGCGTGAC
>JAAZBQ010000300.1 GCA_012513725.1 Chloroflexota bacterium | reverse complement strand
CTTCTGGGGGCTGGTAACCATGGCCGACGGCACGCATGCCCCGGAGGGCCTGCCGGTCAGCGCCCTGGTGGAGGGGGCGCCTGCAGGCGAGGGGCTGACGCGCCTGCAGGCGGGGCACGTCCTGTACACCCTCCACGTCCCCGCCGACGACCCGGAGACGGCGGCGCGAGATGGGGGCCGGGCGGGCGACGCCGTGCGCCTGGTGCTGTGCGGCACGCCGCTGGAGGCCGTGGGCGCCTGGCAGGGCGGCACGAACACCCGCATCGACCTCACGATGCCCGATGGGCTGTCCTGCCAGGCAGCGATCACCCCCACCGCCAGCCCCCGCCCGAGCCCTCGCCCTACGGCCACCCCGTCCCCCACGACACCGCGCCCCATGGCGGCGGCGCCCACCGCGCCGCCCCCGGAGACCGGCGCACTCGCCAGTATGGCGAGCGAGAGGGGTGCGGCGCCGATCGAACAGGTGTCCGCCCGTGTCGAGGGCAGCGCAACCGCCTCCGCACCCTCTCCCGACCAGCAGGCGCGGAGCGGTTCCCTGGATGTAGGGTTCGTCTCCGCGCTGGCCGGGATCCTGGCGCTCGGTGGCCTGGGGCTGCGCCTCTGGCGGGCGGCGCGCCGTGGTTAGGCGCGGGGTGGGTCGCGGGCTGCTCGCCGCGGTGTTCGTCGGGATGCTCTTGGCATTCAGGCTTTTGGGAGCCGGTTCCGTACGGGCGATCCCGCCGCTGCCGTCCTCCTTTTGGGGCATGGTGACGCTGGACGGAGCGTTTCTCAAGGCGGGAGCGACGATCGAGGCCCTCATAGACGGCACCCCCTACGCCGCGACCGCCATCCGGCTGGTTGGGGAGCAGGCGGTCTACACGGTCAACGTCCCCGGCGACGACCCCACCACGGCGGCCATCGAGGGGGGACGCGAGGGCGATGCCCTACAGTGGCGAGTGGGCGGCACGGTCTATCCCCTGACCTCGACCTGGCGCGGCGGCACGAACACCCGCCTGGACCTGGCCGCCGTCACCGTGCGCTGGGATGCGGACGCCTACCTGGTGTCGGAGGGGGATGGCATGGTGCGGGCCGGCGTGGTGCTCGGCGCGCCCTGGCCGGAACCCCTGCGGGTGCCCTATGCCACCCGTCCGGGGACGGCCGGTCCCGCGGACTATGTGCCGGTGGAGGGCGAGTTGCTCCTGGCGCCGGGGGAGACCGCAGCGACCATCGTCGTGACCGTCCTGGATGATGCCCTGGACGAGCCCGACGAGCGGTTCACACTGACGCTCGGGCCGGTGGAGGGCGCCGTGGTGGCCTCACCGCGCGAGGCGCGTGTGGTGATTCGCGACGACGACGACCCGCCCGCCGTGGCGCTGGAGCGGCGCGAGTACGCCGTGGATCCCGCCCAGGGCGCGCTGGAGGTGGGGGTGGTGCTCTCGGCGCCATCGGGCAAGGCAGTAGAGGTGGGCTATGCCACCGCCGACGAGACGGCACTGGCAGGGCAGCATTATGTGGGGTCGACGGGGGTCGTGCGCTTTGCCCCTGGGGAGACGCAGCAGACCCTGGAGATCGTCCTGCTGGAAGGGAATGAGGGCCCGGTGACGTTCACGGTGGCCCTGGCGGACCCCGTGAACGCCGTGTGGGGCACCCCCCGCAGGGCCACGGTCACCATCGGCCGCCCGCCGCCCGTCTTTTTGCCGCTGGTGCGACGGCGGTAACCGTCGTCCTCCGAGTATGGGGCCAAGCGTTCGTTCGGTCGGGATCCTGACCTGCGGAGAGAGGGTGTGGCCCCCGGAACCTTCCCGAAAGGCAGGAACCTTTCGGGAAGGGGAGAGCGGGCGTACCTGCCGGTAGTGTTGGCAGTTCTGCATTTTCCGGGGGATCACCGGCAGGTGTGTCCGCATCCGTGCTCCGCGCTACCCGCAAGCCACCACCACCTTGCACCCCTTGCCCACCCCCCGCCCTTGTGATAGACTCCCGCCACCGACCCGCCGATGCCGCCCGTTGAGACGATCGCCCGCCATGAAGATCCGCGCCTTCACCGCCCACACCCTGCAGGAGCCCTTTGCCTACTCGCAAAAGCGGGTGCGCCACCGCATCGGCTAGACGTTCCCTTCCCGAGGGCTGCCAAGGCCGTCTGCGGCCCGCCCTCGGGAAGGTTCCTG
>JAAZBQ010000031.1 GCA_012513725.1 Chloroflexota bacterium | reverse complement strand
GGCGAGTAGAGAAAGGCGGGCATCACGATGGCGCCCTGCG
The DNA here is from genome assembly GCA_012513725.1 of Chloroflexota bacterium. Classification (GTDB taxonomy): domain Bacteria; phylum Chloroflexota; class Anaerolineae; order UBA1429; family UBA1429; genus JAAZBQ01. The sequence continues at coordinate 6,092 of JAAZBQ010000031.1, read as the reverse complement.
GGCCAACGACCTCCGTCAGCGCCGCGATCACGGCCTCGGCGCCGCCGCAGACGTGGCCAAAGCTCCGCAGGGAGGCGTGCACCTCGACGGCCATGCCGGCGGCAAGCCCTGCCTCGCGCAGGCCGTGTGCGATGTCATGCTCCGACAACCCTGACGTGTGGCCGCTCGCCCCGGTCACGGCTCCCTCGCCAGCGACTCGGCAAAGAGGGCATCGATGGCCGCGAACAGCTCGGCGTCCAGCTCGCTCGTCTGGCGCTTGTCGACCCCCTCATAGTAGCGGACCAGCGCATCGCGTGGGATCTGCCCGTCGTAGCTATCGGACAACGCCTGGAACTCGCGGTTCTTCTCGGCGATGTACGCCACGGCGGCCTCGGAGCGATACAGGTTGTCATGCCCGCTACGCCCTTTTGCATCGGCGGTCCTGTACACCACGTGAGGATTGGTGATCTCGGTGCGATGGGCCATGATGCTCGCCCCTTTGTACGCAATGCTCTCGTCATCCTGACCGTGGATGATCATCACCTGGGCGTCCGAACGGTTGATGCCGTCGACCGCCGAGAGTCGGGCCGCAGCGCCAAAGAGCGTGGTCTGGTAGGCCCAGGCAAAGGGGTACTCTAGGTAGACAAGGGGGCCCATCATCCGGTGCATCTGCTCAAAGAGCAGTTCGTCCGACGAGTTGAACCCCGACACACTGGCGACCGCCGAGGCGACATCGCTGTGGTTCAGCACGGCGGTGACGGCGAATCCACCCCAGCTATGCCCGTAGAGCATCACCGGCAGGCCGCCCAGAGCGTCGTCCTGTTCGATATATGCGAGGGCCGCTTCCAGGTCCAACGCAGCCTGGGGCAGGCCGCGCGTCGACTGTCCCTCGCTCTCGTAGGATCCGGTACCGTCATAGGCAAAGACGCGCCATCCCTGGTCCACAAAGTAGAGCGTCTCCGCCAGGTAATCCTCGGCGCCCGCTGCCCGACCGTGCACGATGACGACCAGCCCCTTGTCGTGCTCCTGACCATAGATATAGCCTGCCAGGGTGTTCTGGCCCGATTCGAACGCGACGACTGCTCGATCGTACCTGCTCGCCACGTCGCCGTACGTGAGGTAGCCCGAGAACTCGGGGCGATCAAAGCGGGAAAAGTACCCGTCGTAGAGCGACTTGACGGCGACGATCGAGCCCACGGAAAAGATCAGGGCGACGACCGCGAGCAAAACCAGCACCTTCTTGAGGGATCGTCTCTTGTTCTGTGTAGTTGCAGTCACGTGGTATCTTTTTCCTCAGTGGATGGGACTATCTCGGACAGTGCTTCAGGTCGTGTGACGGACGGTGCGCGCCAGCCCTCGGGGCAGTCGGATGTCCAGGTACGCTGCAAAGCCGGCTAGCAGGACGAAACGGACCACCTTGGTGACCATCACCGGCAGGCAGAGATCGGCCTCGGCGGCGACCCGGAAGGCCACGCGGCTAGGGTGCGACGCCACCGAGCGTACGCTCCGCCAGGGCAGCCACTTGTCCATGGAGCGCCTCGAGGAGCGACCAGGCCTCCTCGGCCGCCCCCTGGGCGAGGAGCGCATAGGCCCGCCCGACGCGCCCCTCCATCTCGGCCGGGGCCTGCGGCAGGGTGCGGACGCCCGGGAGCGACCCCTTTTCGTTCATCAGGTAGCGCTCGTTCACGGCATAGAGCACCTGGACCCAGGCGCCCACCGCCCGGAACGCGCAGCCCAGCGCATAGTGGACGTCGCCGGCCAGCGCCGCTTTCCGCCCCGTGGCCAACGAAAACTCGGCCTCCCAGGAAAACCGGCCGGCGAGCGCCTCGCGCATCCGCGGGGGATACTCGCCCTCGGAGTGGAGGAGCGCCCTGAGCCCGTCGAGCGAGCGGGAAGCGTCCTGCCAGAGCGGCCGACAGTAGTGGGTCTCCGCGGCATAGATGGCGTTGAGAAAGCCGAACGGGTGCCCGGCCTGATAGTCGATCGTGACGCGTCCCGCCAGGCAGTCGCCGATCACGGCCTCGACGCGGCCGACCTCCCGGAGGAGCATGTCCACCGGCAGGCCCTCCACCCGAGTCCAGGCGCCGCCGTTCACCCAGGGCCCCCAGGCGCCCGGGGGGTTCAGGAGGCCGTCGCGGTGCGCGTCGTCCAGCGCTCGGAGCGCTGCATCGAGGGCGGGGAGGTCGAGGATCTCGGCACGATAGTAAAGGCCCACGTCAAAGTCCGAGTCGGGTCGGGCATCGCCCCGGCCCCGGGATCCGCCGAGGGCCAGCGCCGCGACGCCCGGCACGCCCGCGAGGTGCTCGACGACGCGGTCGAAGAGGCCGGGGGGAAGCGTCGCGCTCACGGGTGCGCCGCCCCATGGCCGGCCGCGCGGCGAGCGGCGATCAGGAGCATCAGCGGGCGGCGGAGCTCGTCGCGCATCCCGGGCTGGTCCATCAGGTGCTCCGGCGGCTGAGGTTCAACGAGCCGATGGAGGGAAAAGCCGGCCGCCAGGAGCGTGTCCACGTACGTGGTGAGCGTGCGGTGGTACTTGGTCATGCGCTCGCCGAGGAACACGGCCTCTCGCAAGCCTTCCTGAAAGTAGCGGTCCACCGGCCAGTGCAGGATGTTCCCCTCCGCGTCGCGATGCCACTCCTGGTCGCCCCGCGCGGTAAAGACGGGGTGCTCGACGGAGAACACAAAGTCGCCGCCGCCCGCCAGGCACCGAGCGACCCTGCGGCAAACGTCTTCGAACGACGCCACATAGTGCAGGGCCAACGAGCTGAGCACCACGTCGAACGCGCCCTCGGGATAGTCGATCTCCTCGATGGGCCTTTGGACGTACTCGATCAGGGGAGTCGTGGTCTTTGCGCGTGCCTCGGCGAGCATCCGTTCGGAGACGTCCACGCCCACCACCCGACGGGCGCCCTGCTCTGCGGCATAGCGGCAGTGCCACCCAAAGCCACAGCCGAGGTCCAGCACGCGCTTGTCGCGGAGATCGGGCAGCAGCCGGCGTAAGGCGTGCCACTCGCCGGCCGCCTGCAGGCCGCCGACGGAGCGGGGCATCGCGCGGTAACGTGCAAAGAAGCGTGGGTTGTCGTACGGGTTCTCGGGCATGTCTTGCTAACCCCTCGGTTGCACCCCGTAGCGCTCGGCCAGGACCCTGACGATGCGCTCCACCGTCTGGGGCACCGTGAGGCCGGTCGCATCCACGGTGGGATAGTCATAGGCGGCATAGATGGCGCGGGTGTTCTCGATAGCCCGGCGGATGCGGGCGTCGTCCCGGGCATCGGCCTGCATCCGGGCGATCTGGTCCGCCGGATCACACGTCAGGATCAGGGGGCAGAGCCGATAGGCGATCTCCATGGCCTCCAGTGCGCCCAGGACATCGTCGAATATGCGCTTGCGCGGGCCGTGCAGGCCATAGGAAAAGATGACGTCCTCGATGAACGGAGCCCGAAAATAGTTGCCCAGCAAGGCGACGATGTTCGCCCGGACGAGGCCGATCGTCTCTTCATCGAACGCAAAGGGATGCATGGCCCGGCACCAGTCGCTATCGACATAGGCGGCCGCGGGGAGGGCTTCGACGAGCGCCCGACAAGCGGTGGACTTGCCCACCCCATTGGGGCCGCAGACAAAGATCAGCCGCTTCATGCCCTCCGCCCCCTGCGCATATCGGCGTGCAATCCGGCGCAGCCCATACTCCCGTCCCTCATGTGCGCGAGGGCAACGAGCGGACGGCCCGCCTGTGGCGGCGGGCCGAGTGAAACGGCGCGTCGCTACTTGCGCCAGAAGGTCGAGACGTCCGCCTTGTCCTCGATGTTGAACGCGATGATGCGCTCCAGCAGCGACCAGTCCACCGGCTTGCTCCACGGGATGCGGAAGAGCATCTTGCTGTACGCATAGCCGGCCTCGCTGATCTCGTCGGCGAAACGATCGAGCGCCACCTTTTCCGGGGCAACGGCCAGGTGCCCCTTGGAGACGCTAAACGCGATGATGAACGTGCCGTGATCGGTGAACATCGGCTGGTTCCACGCCACCCTGGGCTCCAGGTCCGGAAATCGCTCGCCGACCCAGCCCAGCACCTCTTCCGTCCTCGCCCGGTGCTGCGGGTCCTCGATGCCTGCCAAGAATTCGGAGAACGCGTCCATCTTGCTCCCTCCTACATGGCCTCGCTCAGGCCGCTCGCGAGCACGGGGATCCGACGACCGAGGGCGGGCTCGCCGGTCCACTGGCTCTCGGCGCGGACAGTGGGAAGCGCAGGATGGCGGATCACTATCGCGGATGGCGTGTCGGCACGCTCGGCCTGAACGGTGGGGTAACACAACAGGATGCCTGGCGCCGGATGACTCCAGGACCCCTCTATCTCCCATTACACACCATTCTGCGCCAGAAGACAAGGTGCTCCCGCGCGGGCCACATAGCGCGACGGGACCCGCCGCAGAGGGCTAGATCTCCCGTTCCTCGCACTGAAAGGGTGCCTCGGCCGAGTACATCTCGCGAAAGAAGCCCTTGTACGGAACGTCGTCCTCCATGCAGCGGATGAGGTACGCCAGCTCCTCGTCGCACGCCGGCGCTTCCCCGTTGTTCCTCATGCCCTCAAAGGCAGACAGGATGTTCTCCATGACGGTTGCCCGGATGAAGAGGGGCAGCATGTCGAGCATCGCGTCATCGATCTCGGTCTCGGTGCGGTATCCCGTGAGGACCGCCTCGAAATAGTCGTGCATGAACCGTTCGCGTTTGCGCGGATCCGGCTCAAACTGCACCCAGCCGACCCCATGCGTCCAGACGTTCGCGAGGTCGTACATGTACCAGCAGAAACAGGAATCATCGAAATCGAACACGGTGATCTGTCCCGTGTCGAAATCGATCATATAGTTCCCGTCGCTGTAATCCAGGTGGACCATGCCGTACGTGTCGCGGGTCTGCTCCACCCCCTCCAGGGTCTCGAGGAGCTCCACGAGCCTCCCCTTGAGTAGCGGCAGTGAAGGGGGGATCAGGTCATCGATGTACTGGGGGTTGTACTTTTCCAAAAAGTGGTACCGGCGATGGACCGGGACGTACTCCTTGGACAATTGATGCATCTTGCCCAGCACTTGGCCACAGTTGTAGAAATACTCGGTGAGCGGGACGCCCTGCCGATACCGATAGTGGTTCTCTACCAGTAGCTTTCCCCCGGCCTTTACGAACACACAGACGTAGAACGTGTGGCCATTGTAGGAGATCTCTTCCAGCAGATGGCCCTCCCGAGAGTGCACCACGTCCGCAACACTGGCGCCATGCTCGGACAGGTAGCGGATGTATTCCACTTCGCCCAGCAGGTGGTCCCGACTCCTATCCCCCAGGAAGGAGATCCGGACGATCCTGCCGCCCGCGACCCTGCCGCCGGCGGCCTCTTTCTCGCAGCTATACGCGAGGTTGCGGCCCCCTTCGTGCGCCTTGACCGGGGTGATATGGTAGCCTTCCAGCCCGTACAGCGCGGCTATTCGGGAAAGAAGGTGCGTGTCGGCGATTCTGGCTGCCTCGCTAGGGATCACGATCATCTCCCTTCTCCGGTGAGCGAGAACTCCGGCGCTAATCGCGGATGTTGACGCGAGAGAAACGCGCGCAAAGAGATCTCGTTCCCGGCCGTCGGCCGGGGCCCGGCGCTAGGGACGGTGCCGCTCCCATGTGCCCGCGTCACAGGATGGGGGTCCGGGGCGCCGGCATGTCCTCGTCGACCGGCGCCTCCGGCGCCCGGCTCTTGCGGAGCATGCGCCACCCGCTGAAGAACAAGTAGCACGCCACGATCACCGCGCCCCCAGCATCGATGTAGCGGGTCGCAGGATGCGTCGGCGCGACGGTCACCGCGGTCAGTGCCGCCACCACGCACAGATCCACGGCCGCCTTGGCCCGGTACAGGCTCTCCTGGCCGGCAACGACCGACTCGTACTGCTCCCGGTTCATGCGCCGATAGCGCAGCCAGAACCACGAGTTGGTCAGCAGGCCCAGCGCGGCGATGATGAGGCCGATCAGCACGCTCCCGCTCGCCTCGTAGGCAAAGAGGCGCGCCACGCCGACTGCGAGCATGGCGACGCCGGAACAGAGCATGGCCCCGGCCACGGTGGTGTTCGCCGCCGACTCGATGCGGG
>JAAZBQ010000299.1 GCA_012513725.1 Chloroflexota bacterium | reverse complement strand
GGCAGCGGGGTGCGGTCGGGGGTGGGCGTATGGGTGGGCTCTGGTGTGTTGCTCGGGGTCGCCGTGGCCACGGGCGTCCGCGTCCTGGTCGGTGTCCGGGTGCGCGTCGGGGTGCGCGTGATGGTCGGTGTCCGCGTCAGGGTGGGCGTCCGCGTCAGGGTGGGCGTTGTGGTGCCCCGGGTGGGAGACGCCGTGGGCCGCGGCGTGGAGGTGCGCACGGGCGTGTAGGTGGGCCGCGGCGTGGGGCTCCGTTCCGGCGTTTGCTGGATGGTGATCGTCGGCGTGGGCGTGGGCGTCGGCGCGATGGTCGAGGCGAACAGCCGGTAGGTGCGGTCCGGGCCGTCGCCATCCTGGTTGGTCACGGTGATCACCGCCACCCCGTCGGATTCGGCGGTAAAGATCACCTCCGACGCCAGGGTGCCGGGCGCCGCGTCGTCGTTCGTCAGGGTGCGGCCCCCAACCATCACCTCCAGGCGCGTATCGACCCCCACGGCGAGGTCCTCGGTGCGCACCACATAGGTGCCCCCCGCCTTGACGCGCAGCACCGCGCGATCCACGTCGCCCGCCGGCGCAAAGGAGCGCTGCTGGCTTTCGCCCACCGAGATGGGCGCCGGCTCGGTGTCGTCCGGCTCAAAAGCGTCGCCGTCGGCGATCGCTTCCTCTCCCGTCTCCCCGGCTTCCGCCATCTCCGTGCCGGGCGTTGGCGCCGCCTCGGCCACCACCCCGTCCGCGGGTGTTCTCTGCGCCGGCGCGGCCGACAGCACGCTCCCCAGCCGCCACAGGCTGACCGTCAGCAGGAGGGCCAGCATCACCATCGCGCTGCCCAGCGCCGGCACCGGCCGGATGCGCCGCACGAGGATGCCCAACTGCCCCCAGATGCTCTCCGCGCGCACTTGTTGCAGGTCGGCCAGGAACGCCTCCGCCGTATGGTAGCGGTTGTCGCGCTGCGGCTCCAGGCCCCGCAGGATCACGGCCTCTAGCGAGGCGGGGATGTCGGGGACATGGGCCCGCGGCGGGCGGCGGTCCAGCACGTAGGGGCGGCCGGTGAGGACCTCGTACAGCACCAGGGCGAGGGCGTAGATATCCGAGCGCTGGTCCAGGAACCCCGTGGTGGTGGCCTGTTCGGGCGATTTGTAGGCGGGCGTGCCCGGGTGCCCCACAGCGGTCTGGGTGCGATCGGCGTCGGCGGGGAGCTGGGCGGTGCCCAGACCGGTCAGCCGGGCGACGCCGTCCGTACCGATGAGGATGTGGGCGGGCTTGATGTCCCGATGCACGATGCCCCGGGCGTAGAGGGCCGCGATGGCCCGGCAGAGGTCGATGCCGATATCCAGGGTGGTCTCGGGGGTCAGCCGCCCCTGGGCGTCCAGAATCTCCCGGAGGGTCTGCCCCTCGACGTGGTGCGTCGCCAGGTACAGGTCACCGTCCGCGTCGGTGAGGAGGGCCTCCGCCGCAATGACCTGCGGGCAGTCCAGGTTCTGGGTGGCCTCCATGGTGCGCTCGTAGCGGGCGCGCGCCTCCCGCCAGGCCTCGGGCCGCTCCTCGGCCAGGGCGCGGCGCAACCGCCGGATGCGCACCGGGCGATCGCGCGCCAGGTCGCGACCCAGGTACGTCGTCTCGTCTTCGCCCGCCTGTAGCGCGGCCTCCAGCCGGTAGCGGTCGCCCACCACCCGGCCTGCGTCCTGCGGATCCACGGCACACCCTCTCTCGGCCCGCGGGCCTCGTTATGGTCACGCCGAGTATACCGCCGTTCGCCCCCCAGGGCAACGCGGGCCCGTGGGCCGCCCGACGCGCCGGTGGCCGGACGCAAGACCTCCCGGGGCCGTCAAGGCCTCGGAAGGTGCAAGTCTACTCCCCCAGGTACGCGGCCTGGACCTCGGGGTTCTCCAGCAGTTCCCGGGCGTTGCCCTCCAGGGCGACCTCGCCGGTTTCCAGCACGTACCCGCGGTGGGCGACGGAGAGGGCCATGGCGGCGTTCTGCTCCACCAGCAGGATGCTGGTGCCCTGGGCGTTGATCTGCTCGATGATGTCAAAGATCTCCTCGACCAGGATCGGCGCCAGGCCCATGGAGGGCTCGTCCAGGAGGAGGAGGGTGGGGCGCGACATCAAGCCCCGGCCCATGGCCAGCATCTGCTGCTCGCCACCGGAAAGGGTGCCGCCGCGCTGGCTCAGGCGCTCCTTGAGCCGCGGGAACGACTTGAACACCCGCTCCAGCGACTCGGCGATCTCCCCCTGGTCCTTGCGGGTGTAGGCGCCCATCTCCAGGTTCTCGCGTACCGTCAGCTTGCTAAAGATGGCTCGCCCCTCGGGCACCTGCGAGATGCCCAGGCGCACGATGCGCTCCGGGGGCGTGCGGTTCAGCGACTGGCCGCGAAAGGTCACCGACCCCTGGTTGGCGCGCAGGAGGCCGGAGATGGTGCGCAGCGTGGTGCTCTTGCCGGCGCCGTTCGCGCCGATGAGGGTGACGATCTCGCCCTCCTCGATGTTGAACGAGATGCCCCGCACCGCTCGGATGGCGCCATAGGAGACGTGCAGGTTCTCGACTTCCAGTAGCATCCCTCAGCGCTCCCTCATGCTACGCTTGCCCAAGTAGGCCTCGATGACCCGCGTGTTGGACTGGATCTCCTGTGCCGTCCCCCGGGCGATGACCTGTCCAAAGTCCATCACGGTGATCCACTCACAGATGCCCATCACCACCCGCATCTGGTGCTCGATGAGCAGGATGGTGAGCCGGTAGCGCTCGCGGACAAAGTGGATGAGCTCCATGAGGCTTTCCGACTCGGTGGGGTTCATCCCCGCCGCCGGCTCGTCGAGGAGCAAGAGCCGCGGCTCCAGGGCCAGGGCGCGGGCGATCTCCAGGCGGCGCTGCTCGCCGTAGGGCAGGTTCTTGGCCAGTTCCCGCTCGCGCCGGGTGAGGCCAAAGACCTCCAAGAGTTCCTGGGCCTGCTCCGTCAGGGCGCGGTCGCGGGCGTCATAGCGGCCCAGGCGGCCGATCGCCTCCAAGAGGTGGTAGCCCGCGTGGGTATGGTAGGCGATGCGGACGTTATCCAGCACCGAGAGGTTCTGAAAGAGGCGGATGTTCTGGAACGTCCGCGCTACCCCCAGCCGGGTGATGGCGTGGGGCGGCAGGCAGCCGAGCTCCGTGCCGTCGAACAAGATGCTGCCCTCGGTGGGCTGGTAGATGCCCGTGATCATGTTGAACACGGTGGTCTTGCCGGCGCCGTTGGGCCCGATGAGGCCGTACAGCCCCCCCTCGGGCACCGCCATGGTGAAATCGGAGACGGCGCGCAGCCCGCCGAACATCATGGTGAGGTCCTGGACATCCAGGATGCGGCTGGTGACGCTGTTCTGGCCGTTGTGCGGGGCGTTAGGCATGCTGGGGGCCCTCCTCGCCCAGGGCGCTGGCGGCAGCAGGCGCCGGGTCGGGCTCGGTTCGGCGCCTGCCGGGGACGGGTGCCCTGAACCAGCCCCACTCTCGGGTGCCCAGCAGCCCCTCCTGGCGAAGGAGCATAATGAGCAATAGGAGGATGGGGTAGACGACGAACCGCCAGTCTTCAAAGCCCTGGGGCAGCACCACGCGCAGCCCCTCGATGATGAGCACGAATATCCCTGAGGCCATCAGGGTGCCCGTCATGGAGCCCAGGCCGCCAAAGACGATGATGATCATGGGGTCAAACCCCTTGACAAAGTTGAACGTGGATGGGTGCAAGAAACCGTACAGGTGCGCGTACAGCCCCCCAGCGATGCCGGCGAAAAAGGCGCCCGAGGCAAAGGCCAGCGCCTTGAGCCGGGCCACGTCGATGCCCATCGTCTTGGCCGCGATCTCGTCCTCGCGGATGGCCAGGATCCCTCGCCCGTAGGACGAGTGGATCATGTTGCGCATCACGATGGCGACGACCACGAGGGCGCCGAACCCCCAGGTCCAGGTCGTCCAGCGAGGGATGGCCACCATGCCTCGGGCGCCCTTCATCGTGGCGATCACCTGGTCCGAGTTCTGCAGCGCCGTATAGACCATGATGGCAAAGCCGAGCGTGGCGATACCGAGATAGTCCGAGTTCAGCCGCAACAGCGGCAGGCCCACGAGGTAGCCGACTAGCGCGGCGAGGGAGGCGCCGTTCACCAGCGCCAGGATGAACACCAACTGCTCGGCCACCGCGGCGGGGATGTTCAGGAGCACGACGTTCAGCAGGGGCAGGAGTGCCATGCGCAGGCCCCAGGCCACCACGACGCCGCCGACGATCGCCACGGCCACCATCACGAGGGAAACCAGCGTCTGGATGGGCCAGACCTCGCGGGCGGCCAGGCGGGCGGAGAGCCAGGTGCCCAGCGAGGCGCGGACGTGACCGACGCGCATCCGGTTCACCAGCATCAGGATGCTCAGCACGCCCACCTGCCCGGCGATGATCCAGGAGAGGGCCAGGAGCGGGCCGCCGCTCCACTGAGAGACAAAGTCCTTGGAGATCAGCGCCGAGGTATAGGCGCCGATGGCATAAAAGCCGACGTGGCCGAGGGAGAACTGGCCATTGAACCCGTAGATGAGGTTCAGCCCCAGCGCCGACACGGCGGCGACGACGGCCATCTGGATGACGCCATACCAGTACGCGTTGATCCAGCCACTCGTGCTGGCGACGAGCACCACGGCGTATATCGCGACGGCCACGAGCAGGGTGGGCAGCCAGGAAGGGATGCGCTCCCTGAGCCCCGTCAGCCCTTGCGGCGCTCGCGACGGGAGTCCTGCGTCCAGTCCCATGGGCGTTCCTCTCTTCCTATACCTTTTCAACCTGCGGCTCGCCCAGGATGCCGGTGGGCTTGACCAGGAATACGATGATCAGCACGAGAAAAGCGAACAGGTCGCGCAGGCGCGAACCTGCCGGCAGGAAGCTCACCACCAGCACGTCGATCTCGCCCATCAGCAGGGAGCCGATGAACGCGCCGGCGATGTTGCCGATGCCACCCAGCACGGCGGCGACGAAGGCCTTGAGGCCGGGCATGATGCCCATGAGCGTCCAGATTTGGGGAAAGGCAATGGCGTACAGAACGCCGGCGGCGCCCGCCAGGGCGGCCCCCGCCGCAAAGGTCAGGGAAATGATGCCGTCCACGTTGATGCCCATCAACCGGGCGGCGTCCTTATCCAGCGAGGCGGCGCGCATGGCCGTCCCGATCTTGGTCTTGTTCACGACGTACCACAAGACGACCAGGAGGAGCAGCGTCACCCCGATAATGATCACGGTGATGTTGGTGATCTGCACGCCGCCGATCTTCCAGACGACGACGTCAAAGGGGCGCGAGTAGGTGATAAAGTCCGCCCCGAACACGAACTTGAGGGCGGTAAAGTTCTCCAGAAAAAAGGATACGCCGATGGCGGTGATGAGGGCGGCGATGCGCGGCGCGTTGCGCAGGGGCTTGTAGGCTATCCGCTCGATGACGACGTTCAACAACATGCAAATGGCCATCGCAAAGACGATGGCGGGCACGAATCCCCACCCGTAGCGGGTGATGGCGTAAAAGGAAGCGAACGAGCCCACCATGAACACGTCACCGTGGGCAAAGTTGATCAGCCGCACGATGCCGTAAACCATCGTATAGCCGAGGGCGATCAGCGCATACACGAATCCGAGGCGCAGCCCATCGATCACGGCCTGGAAAAAGAACACCGGCCCGTTCAACTGCACCAGGAAGATCAGCCCGTACAGGATCGCTGCGCCGAGCAGCGCATACAGCGCCCAGGCTACGGTCCGTAGCGAGGTGTTGACGATCGAGATTCTCATCCACCCTCCTGGGCGGTCGGCGGCGGCGGGGATCTGCCGTCGCGCAACATGCAGAAGGGGAGGGCAACGTGCTGCCCTCCCCCGTGAGAGCGTATGGCTTGAGGCGACCGAACTGCTGCGCCCTAGGGCGCGACGAACTTGTAGAACACGACCTGCCCGTCTTCCACCTTCATGACGGCGGCCTTTTTTACCGGGTTGTGCTGTTCGTCATAGGTGATGACGCCCGAGATCCCCTCGTAGCTGATGGCCGCCATGGCGTCCTTGACCACAGAAGGATCGGTCGAGTTCGCGTCCTTGATCGACTGGATCAGGATGCGCGTGGCGTCGTAGGCCAGCGCCGCGAGGGCGTCCGGCGTGGCGCCGTACTTTTCCCGGTAGGTGTTCACAAAGTTCTGGACGACGTCGCGCTCCTCGTACGGCGAGTAGTGGTTCGAGAAATACCCGCCGTCCAGGAGGTCCAGCTGCAGCTCCGGCGAATCCCAGCCATCGCCGCCAACGAGGAGGGCCTCGATACCCCTCTCCTGGATCTGCGCGGCGATGAGGTTCACCTTGGGGTAATAGTCGGGCAGGAAGATCACGTCGACGTCGGCGGCAGCCACCTTGCCGAGGATGCCAGAAAAGTCGGTGTCGTCCTTGGTGTAGGCCTCATAGACGGCGACCTCGCCACCCATCTCGATGAACGAGTCGCGGCTGTACTCGGCGAGACCCTTCACATAGTCGTTCCCCACGTCATAGAGCACGGCGGCCTTGGTGGCGCCCATCTCGTTGGCGAGGGCGGCCATCACCTCACCCTGGAAGGGATCCAGGAAGCAGGCGCGGAAGACGTACTCTTTGGTGGAGCCATCCTCGTTCACCGTGATCGCGGGGCTGGTGGAGGTCGGCGAAATCTGGAGGACCTGGAACTCCTCGGCCAAGTCGGAGATGGGGAGCGACGCGCTGGAGCAGACCTCACCAATGATAAAGCTGACGCCGTCCTCAGAGATGACCTTGTTGGCGGCGTTAAAGGCCTCCTGGGCATCGCACTTGCTGTCGGCGATGACGTACTCGATCTCGATCCCTTCGGCCTCCTCGAACGCCATGAGGGCGGCGTCGCGGGTGGATTCGCCAAAGGTCTTGACGTCGCCGCTGAGGGGGACGACGATGCCGATCTTGGCCTTGAGGGCTTCGCCTTCGGAACCGGAGGGCTCCGCCTCGCCGGGCCCGGCGGCGACGGGTTCTCCACCACCCGCCGGGGCGGCGGGCTGGCAACCGGTGACGACGAGAGCCATGGCGATGAACAGAACGACCAACATAGAGAGATGACGCTTCATGTCAGACTCCTTTGGGGCGCACGGGATCTCGGGGGACAGTGTCGTGGTGCATGAAACTGTCCGGGATCAGGGCACGTCGTTCACCGGGGCAGGCCAACCCCTGGTTCCTCGCTTAGGAGTCCGGCGCCATCGCCACAAGATAGTCTTGTGTGGCTGCGTCACCTCCGCTATTCGGAGCGCTGCTAGGTTGTTCTTGCGCGCCATTATAACACAAGGGGGTCTGAGGCACAATACACGGTTCTGCTGGCTCCGATGGAGGCCCGGGGGATGCAGGGGGCCGCATCGACATGCGCTGTACGAAAGGTGAGGGAACGGAGCAGGGACGCACAGGGGCCTGCAGTCTCCCGGTGGACGTGGGACCGTTTACGGCCACCGGGAGGGGGCGATGGTGAGGTTCAGCGCAGCGTGATGCGCTTGAACCCCTCAGCGTAGGCGTATCCGTGGGGTTCTCCCGTCTCGCGGGCCATCTTGCGGATGCGCTCGGCTCGCTCGTCGTTGTTGCCGCGCAGCTGGGAAGAATGTCGGGCGAGGGCCGCGATGCGCGTCTCGATCGACTCGGTGACGTCGACCCAAAAGTCGGGGGAATCGGTCCAGTAGAGGTAGATCTCTTTCACCCGCCAGGGTTCTTCGTCGCCGAGTTGCTCGGGAAAGATGTACCACTCCCGGGCGGCATACACGGCGTCGATGGCCACCTGCCCGGCGACGCGGTGATCGGGATGCAGCTGGTAGCGCCTCCAGGGGTCGATGGCCAGGAGGATATCGGGCTTGTGGCGGCGGATGATGCCGCAGATGTGGCGGCGCAGGTCCATGGTGTTCTCGAGCATGCCGTCGGGGTAGTTCAGGAACTTGACCGCGCGCACGCCGAGTTCCTGGGCGGCGGCGCGCTGCTCCTCCTCGCGGCGGGCGGCGATCTGCCCGGGGCGCACGACGGGGTCGTGGGAGCCCTTGTCGCCCGAGGTCAGGAGGACGTATTCGATCTGCCGGCCCTCCTGGGCCCACTTGGCGACGGTCGCGGCGCAGCCGAACTCCGGGTCGTCGGGGTGCGCGCCGATGAGCATGACGGTGCGCAGGTCGTCGGCGGGTGCGGTCTCATTGGTCATCTGGGCGACGTGTTCCTTTCGGTGTAGCCATTTCACCGGGAGCGGCGCCCGGGGCGCCAATTCGCCATTCTAGGGACGGTCGCCGGCGAGGTCAAGCGAAGCGGCGGGGTCAAGCAGAGCGGCGGGGTCAAGCGAAGCGGCGGGGTCAAGCAGAGCGGCGGGGTCAAGCAGAGCGGCGGGGGCGTGGCGGAGGATTCTGCTAGCTCGCGGGCCGGCCTTGGAGCCGGCGGGGAGGACATGCTATAATCGTTTACTCCATTCGTTCCCATCGGAGTTAACCAGTGGCAGATCAGCAGATACCACATACCCAGGACTCCCCCCGGCGCTGGCGCCGGGTCGTCGTCAAGGTCGGCACCAGCACGCTGACCGCCTCCTCCGGACGGCTGTGCCCGCCCCGGATGGTGGACCTCGTCCGCCAGGTGGCGGCCCTTCGCGAGCGGGGCGTCGAGGTCGTCCTGGTGTCCTCCGGGGCCCAGCAGGCCGGCCGCGAGCGCCTGGGCTACCCCAAGGAGAACAAGACCATCCCCTTCAAGCAGATGCTGGCCGCCGTGGGCCAGGGGCGCTTGATGCACCTGTGGGAGCAGTACTTTGACCTCTATGACGTCGTCGTGGCCCAGGTGCTCCTCACCCGCGAGGACGTCGAGGACCGCAAGCGCTACCTGAACGTGCGCGACACGTTCGAGAGCCTCATTCAGCGGGGCATCGTGCCGGTGGTGAACGAGAACGACGCGGTGGCCACCGACGAGATCAAGGTCGGCGACAACGACAACCTCTCCGCCCTGGTGGCCAACCTCATCGAGGCCGACCTCCTCATCCTGCTCACCGATACCGACGGCCTGTTCACCGCCGACCCCGGCCTGGATCCCGCCGCCCGGTTCCTGGAGCAGGTAGACTGCATCGATCAGTCGGTCTACGACCTGGCCGGCGGGAGCCAATCGGGGATGGGCACGGGCGGGATGTTCACCAAGATCGCCGCGGCCGAGATCGCCACCCGTTGCGGGGCGGAGGTCATCATCGCCAACGGCGGCCGCGAGCACGCCCTTCTGGACGCCTGGAGCGCCGAGGGGCCCGCGACCCACTTTCCCGCGCAGGTGAGCCGCGCCGAGGGGCGCAAGCGCTGGCTGTTGGCCCAGACCCAGCCCTCTGGCAGCGTGGTGGTGGATGATGGCGCCGCCCAGGCCATCCTGCACGGCGGGCGGAGCCTGCTGCCGGTGGGGATTCGGCAAGTCGTGGGGGCGTTCGAGCGCGGCGCGCTGGTGAGCGTGCACACCCAGGCGGATCAGGAGATCGGCCGCGGGCT
>JAAZBQ010000298.1 GCA_012513725.1 Chloroflexota bacterium | reverse complement strand
GCAACTGGTGATCGACGACGCCATCGCCGGGTACATTCGCCGGATGCTGACGGGCTTTCAGGTGACCGAGGAGACCCTGGCGTTCGACGTGATCCGCGAGGTGGGCATCGGTGGGAACTATCTCACGCACCCGCACACGGCGGCGTCGTACCGCAACGAGTTCTACCTGTCGGACCTCGTGGAGCGCATGCCCTGGGCGTCGTGGGAGGCTGAGCCCGTGCAGGGAATGGAGGCCAAGGCGGCGGCCAAGGCGCGCCGCCTGATGGCCGAGGAGCGCCCCAGGCCGCTGGACGCCGCGCAGGAGCGCGAGGTGGACGCCATCGTCGCCGCGGCGCGGCGGGAGTTGGGGTGAGGGGCACGAACTCGCAGGTCGGGCAGAGAGGGAGCAACTCAACCGCTTCGGGTATGGTGCAGTCTCGGGCATCCTGAAAGGCCTCGTCTCGGCCCGCCCTGCCCCATCGATCCATCGCGGCAGCGGCTTGCGCAGCATGGTGGATGTGCTATGATGCAGTCGCCCCGCGGACCCTATCCGCTCCTCCTGCCTCTCCCGTGCCCACCCCTTTACGCGGCGCAAATTGTGAGCGGCCAGTTGGCGTGTTATACTGCCCCGGCATTTCATCCCACACGGTATCAGGCGAGGAAGCATGCATCGCGCCACGCACCGTCGACGCGTTCTGAGGTTCATCTTGGGGCTGCTGCTGGTTGTAGCCAGCGGCATTCGCCCCGTGCCCGCGTTCGCCGAGGAGCCCGAGGCCACCGACTACTCCCTGCCCGGCCGGTTCGCCCTGCCCTGGGCCTGCGGGGAGTCCTTCCGCGTCACCTGGGAGCCCCAGGGCCACTGGGAGAACGGCAAGGCCACCGGCGTGGCCTACGATTTCGGCCTCCCCGTGGGCACCCCGGTGTTCGCCCCCGCCGCCGGCACAGCCTATTTCCTGCGGGACGACCGCCCCCTGGAGACGAACTTTGGCCACTATATCGACCTGGTCGTCGAGGGGGGCTGGCTGATCCGCCTGGCGCACCTCGCCGAGGAGCAGTCGGGCGAGCGCGAGGTGCGCGCCGGGGAGCTCATCGGCTATTCGGGGGTCTCGGGGGTCACCGAGGCGCACCTGCACGTGGAGCTCCTGGCCCGCGAGGGGCATATGTGGGTACGGCCGGACGTCGAGCGCCTGGACGTGCTCTTTGGCGTGCCCGTCGCCGACCTCGTCGAGGAGACCCAGGTGGTGAACGCCGGCTGCGCCGTCTCGCTGGCCATGGACGGCGAGGCACGGCTGGAGGTGCCCGACGGTCCGACGCCTATCGGGCAACCGGCCTCCCTCTGGTTGCCCCTCTATAATGAGGGGCTGGAGGACGCCGCCGTGGAACGCGCCGCCGTATCGCTGCGCGGCCCAGATGGCACGCTCTCCACGGTGACCGCCGAGGGCGCCTGGGACGTGCCGGGCAAGGGCCACGCCGAGATCACGGTCCCCGTGCGCCCCGACGAGGCCGGCCCCTGGGCGGTCGAGGGGGTCGTCCTCTCCGTCCAGGGGGCTGCCCACCACCTCCCCGCCGCCGGCGGCTACCTGGTGGATCCGGCCCACGTTGCGCTGGTGGGCCTCCGCACGCCCCCCGTCCTGCAGGTGGGCGAGCAGGTGCGCGTGGAGGTCTGGCTCCAGAACGAAACGGACGCCGACGCCGCACTGGACGGCCTGTACGTATCGGGCCTGACCGCCTCCCACGAGACCTGGGAAGCGGTGGCCGACCGCCGGATCGTCGTTCCCGCCGGAGAGTACCGCCGCCTGATCCTGGAGACCGCCTCGGTCCCCCACAGCGTGGGGCAGTGGACGGCCACCCGCGTGGACGCCCTGGCCAGCGGCGAACGCCTGGTCTTGGCCCGGGTGGAGGAGGGCCTGAGCGTCGAGGGCGCCGAGGTGGCCATCGAGCGCCTGGAGGCCCTGCCCGACGACGCCGCCACGATATCGCTGGTGGTCACCAACCGCGGCACCGTGCCCACCGCGCCGGACGACCTGCTCCTGTGGGGCGAGGACGCCGACGGCTGGCGCGATATCTCCCTGCCCGGAGACCTCATCGGCCCACTGGCGCCCGGCGAATCCCGCGAGGTGCTCCTCGCGGCGGATGACTATCCGCTGCGCCCCGATTTCCGCCTGGTGGACGCCGGGTTCTGGGCCGCCGGCGAGTACCTGCCGCTCCGCCTGCCCCCGCGCCTCGGCTACGACGCCCAGGCCAGCGAGCCTTCGGAGGAAGCGGCCGACAGTGGGACCGTTTGATCGCGTCGCCGCACCCTATGACCGGGCGATGCTGCCCCTGGAGTGGGCCCTCCTACGGCGCCTCCGCGCCCGGGTGATCCCTGCGTTGCGCGGGCGGGTGTTGGAACTCGGCGCCGGCACCGGCGTGAACCTGGCCCACTATGCGCCCTC
>JAAZBQ010000297.1 GCA_012513725.1 Chloroflexota bacterium | reverse complement strand
CGCAGGCGGCCCGGCACCGGCTTGTAGTGGCGCACGAGGATCTCCAACACTTCGATCGAGGAGAACGGGTGCCGGTCCAGGCCATAGAGCAGTTCCACCACCTGGTTGGTCGTGGGGACCAGCGCACCGAAAAAGCCGCCATCGGCCAGCGCCTCGCACACGGCCGACAGGTGCTCCCACGGCTCACGGACGTCGAGGAACAGGCTGTCCGCGTCGCGCACGGTAAAGCCCTCGGCGATATCACGCTGGGTCAGGCGCACGCGATCTAGCAGGCCGACGCGGTCCAGGTTGCGCTCTGCCACCCGGAGCATGTCGGGGCGCACGTCGTACGAGTGCACCACGCCGTCGGGCCGCACCGAGTGCGCCAGCGCCAGCGTCAGCGCGCCGCTGCCGGTGCCCGCCTCGACGACGGTCCGCCCCGAGCCGACGTTCAACTTGAGCAGGATGAGGCCGATGTCCTTGGGGTAGATGATCTGCGAGGCCCGCTTGACCGTCATCAGCAGGTCGTGGATGGAGGGCTGCAGGGCGACAAAGGGGTGACCCAGATGGGTGCGGATCTCGCGGCCGAGCGGCTGACCGATCAGCGCATCGTGCTCGACGATCCCGCGGTGGGTGTGGAATTGCTGACCCGGTCTCAGGCCGATCAGGAAGCGCTTCCCATCACGGCCGATCAGGAGTACCGGGTCGTTCTCTTGGGCGACTGACAAGGCGACCTCTACTTCTCTTGGGGTATCGTTCGCATTATAGGGTGCGCTCGGGCGCGCCGCAAATGCGACCGCCATGCGCCTCAGAAGAGGCTGAACGCGTTCCGACGTGATCTTGCAGCATGCGTCCGTGTGGCTACAATAGGGAGAGGACGCCCCGATCGATGCTGTGATGGTGTGGAGACAGGTTGTTGCGTAACGCGAGTTCCGGTGGTGCGCATAGCCCGCCACACAAGCAAGAATTCACCGTCGCCGATGCGCACCCCTACGATCGACGAGGCCCCGTTCGCTGGATCATCTCCCACATCGCCCGTTACCCCTACTTGCCGCTGGCGCTGGTGGTTGCCAGCATCGCCGGCAACGGCCTCAACTCTTACTCGCGCATCCTCATCGGCGATGCCTTTCGCTGGGTGCAGGGCGCCGATCCCCAGGTGCGGGCGCTCCTGACGATCGTGTTCGCCGTGGGGGGCGCCCGGCTGGGGCAAGCGCTCCTGCAGCTGGTGCGGAACGCCTCCATCGAGCTGCTCGCCCAGCGCCTGGAGCGCGACTGCCGGGAAGAACTGTACATCAGCCTGCTGGGCAAGAGCCTGGCCTTTCACGATCGCCATCGCGTCGGCGACCTGATGGCCCGGGCCACCAACGACGTCCGGCAGATCAACCTGATGGCAAACCCGGGGTTGAACCTGATCTTTGACTCGGTCATGTCCATCGTGGTGCCCATCGTCGCCATCGCCACCCTGCGACTGGAGCTCCTGGCCGTGCCGCTCCTCTTTGCCGTGGGGCTGTTCTTTACCCTGCGCCACTACACCGGGCAGCTGAGCCCCGTCTCCGATGCGATGCGCCAGCAGTTCGGGGTGATGAACGCCGCGCTGGCCGAGTCGATCTCGGGCGTCGAGGTGGTCAAGGCGAACTCCCAGGAGGAACAGGAACGGGCCAAGTTCGTGGTTAACGCCCGCGCCTATCGCGATCTGTTCGTGCAGCGTGGCGACATCCAAGCCCGCTACCTGCCGCTGCTGGTCTACGCCGTTACCTATGCTGCGGCGCTGGCCCACGGGCTACTCGTCTACCTCCGCGGAGTGGGGTTCGACCTGGGCGACGTAGTGGCCTACCTGGGGCTGGTCGGCCTCTTGCGCATGCCGACCTTCTTTTCCATCTTTTCCTTCACCCTGGTGCAGATGGGGATCGCCGGCGCCGAGCGCATCCTGGACATCCTGAACGCGCGCACCGAGCTGGACCAGAACCCCCAGGGCATCAGCAAACCGATCGAGGGCCACGTCCGCTTTGAGAATGTCACCTTTGGCTACGGCGACAACAGCACGGTGCTCAAGGACGTGTCGTTCGAAGCGCGCCCTGGGCAGACCGTGGCCATCGTCGGCGGCACGGGCTCGGGCAAGTCGACGCTGACCCGGCTCATCGGCCGCACGTACGACGTGCAGGCGGGCCGGGTGCTGGTGGACGGCATCGACGTCCGCGAGTGGAACCTCGACAGCCTGCGCTCGCAGATCTCGACCATCGAGCAGGACGTGTTCCTCTTTTCCCGCTCCCTGGGGGAGAACATCGCGTTCGGCGTGGCCCAGCAGGCCACCCGCGAGGCGATCGTCGAGGCCGCCCAGCAGGCCCAGGCGCACGATTTCATCGAGTCGTTCCCGCAGGGCTACGAGACGGAGGTCGGCGAGCGCGGCGTGACCCTCTCCGGCGGCCAGCGCCAGCGGATCGCCATCGCCCGGGCGTTCCTCACCGATCCGGGCATCCTGATCCTGGACGACTCGACGAGCGCCATCGACAGCGCCACGGAAGACGAGATCCAGAAGGCCATGTACCGCGTGCAGCGCGGGCGCACGACGTTCCTCATCACCCACCGCCTGTCGCAGATCCGCTGGGCAGACCACGTCATCGTGCTGCGGGGCGGCGAGGTGATCGACCAGGGCACCCACGACGAACTGCTGGCGCGCTGCGACGTGTACGGGGAGCTGTTCGCCGGGCGCGACGGCCACCGGCCCTAGAGGAGGCGGAACGTGGGGTTCATCGGCGGGGGACTGGACAGCGAGCCATACGATCGGCAATACGCCGATCGAGAGTTGGTGCAGCGCATCCTGCACTACTTTGCGCCGCAGCGCCGGCACATGCTGTACTCGGCGCTGGCCATCTTTTTCAACTCGGCCCTCGACGCCGGCATCCCGATCCTGGTCGCCGCCATCGTCGACCAGGTGGCCGGCCGACTGGGCGCGGGCCTCACCGTGGCGCTGCCGCTGGGGGTGTTGCTGCTGGCCTCCAGCACCTGGCTGACAAACTATGTCCGGCACCGGAACGCGGCCTTTGCCGTGGGGAACGTGGTGATGGATCTCCAGGCGGAGGCCTTTGCCGCCACCGCCCACCACGACCTCTCCTTTTTTGACGAGGAGCCCTCGGGCAAGATCGTCAGCCGCATCACCTCCGACACGCAGGCCTTTGGCGAGACGGCGGTGCTGACCATGAACCTGATCAGCGAGGTGCTCTCCGTCGCCATCATCGCCGGCGTCCTGCTCAGCATCAACGTGCGGCTGACACTCGTGATGCTGGCCATGTCGCCGGTGGTGTTTGGCATCGCCCTGTCGTTCCGCCACGTCGCGCGCCGCGTCACGCTGAACGCCCGCCGGGTGCTGGCCAAGGTGAACGCCAACATCCAAGAATCGGTGAGCGGCATCGCCGTGGGCAAGGGGTTCCGCCAGGAAGCGCGGATGTACGAGGAGTTTGGCGCCCTGAACCGGCAGGCCTACAGCGTGAACCTCGTGCGCGGCCTGGTACTGAACCTCATCTGGCCGGCGCTGTCGGGGTCGTTCGGCGTGGCGGTCGCCGTGGTGCTGTACCTGGGCGGGCTGAGCGCACTGGAGAGCGTCTCGCCCGAAGGAGCGCAGAGCCCCCTGGGGGCCATCTCGGTGGGGCAGTGGTTCCTGTTCATGGAGGCCATGGCTTACTTTTGGTTCCCGATGACCAGCATCGCCTCCTTCTGGAGCCAGTTCCAGGATGGACTCTCGGCGGCCGAGCGGGTCTTTTCCCTCATCGACGCCGAACCCCAGGTGGTGCAGCGCGACAACCAGCCGGTGGGCCGGCTGGAGGGGCGCGTGGAGTTCGATGCGGTCACCTTTGGCTACCAGGCCGGACAGGTGGTGCTCCCCGACTTGACGCTCACCATCGAGCCCGGCGAACTGCTGGCCATCGTGGGCCACACGGGATCGGGCAAGA
This sequence comes from Chloroflexota bacterium, assembly GCA_012513725.1. Classification (GTDB taxonomy): domain Bacteria; phylum Chloroflexota; class Anaerolineae; order UBA1429; family UBA1429; genus JAAZBQ01. The sequence goes on along the minus strand of JAAZBQ010000297.1, from coordinate 2,473 downwards.
CCAGCATGGCCCGCCTCCTGGCCCGCTTTTACGAGTTCCAGGGCGGCGAGATCCGCGTCGACGGGCAGGATATCCGCATGCTGGACCTGCAGCAGTATCGACGACGGTTGGGCCTCGTGCCGCAGTCGCCCTTTTTGTTCACCGGCACCGTGTGCGACAACATCCGCTACAGCCTCCCCGAAGCCACGGACGACCAGGTGCTGGCCGCCGCGCAGCAAGTGGCCGGCGGCGAGTGGCTGGAGGATCTCAGCGAGGGGTTGGATACCGACGTCGGCGAGCGCGGGCAGCGGCTCTCCATGGGGCAGCGGCAACTGGTGGCCCTGGCCCGGGTGCTCCTGCAGGATCCCGCCATCTTTGTCCTCGACGAGGCGACCTCCAACGTGGACCCCTTTACCGAGCGCCAGATCCAGGCGGGGCTGGAGACGGTGATGGCGGGGCGGACCTCGATCGTGATCGCCCACCGTCTGTCGACGATCGTGAACGCCGACCGCATCATCGTGATGCGCGAGGGGCGCATCATCCAGGAGGGCACCCACGAGGAGCTGATGGCCCGCGGCGGGCACTATGCGGAACTGTACAACACATACTTTCGGCACCAGTCGCTGGAATACGTAGAGACCGCCCGCGAGCGGCTGGCCGATGGGGAGGACGAGGCCTGAGCCGATCGATCCGGGGGCAAAACCGAGTGCGCGGCGGGAGGGGCTGAACGCCCCTCCCGTTCTTTCGTGTGAGCCCTACGCCCAGGCCCGAGCAAAGAGGTCCACCCAGTTGCGGTACATGATCTTCTCGATGCTCTCCTCACTGTATCCTCGCGCCCGGAGGAGATCCGGGATGCGCTGCAGGTCGTAGATGGTGTCCACGTCCTTGGGCGTCTGCTCCGTGCCATAGCCGCCGTCCAGGTCGGAGCCGATGGCGGCGTGGTCGGCGTTGCCGGCCAGCTGGCAGACGTGGTCGATGTGGTCCACCACCGCCTCCAGGGTAACCCCCGACTCTGCCGGCGTCGTCTGGCCGCGGACCCAGCCCGGATAGAGCATCCAGGCGTCGAGCACGGCCCCCACCACGCCGTTGCGCTGAAAGATGGCCCGGAGCTGATCGTCGGAGAACTGCCGGTCGCCGGGCACCAGGGCGCGGCAGTTGTTGTGGCTGGCCGCCACGTGCCCGTGGAAACGGTCCATGGCCTCCCAAAAGGCGGGCTCGGCGAGGTGGCTGAGGTCCAGGATCATGCCCAAGGACTCCATGTTCTCCAGTAGGCGAAAGCCGTCCTCGGAAAAGCCCCCCTCGGTGCCGGTGCCGTGGGCGTAGCGGCTCACGCCATAGTGGGCGGGCCCCACCACGCGGAGCCCATCGTTCCACCAGGCCTCGGCCTGCTCGGGCCACACGATGGGATCGGCGCCCTCCATGGCCAGGATAAAGCCCAGCGGCTGCCCCTCCCCGCCGTCACACCAGGCGGCGACGTGCTCCTCGAGGGCCGCGCCGTCGGAGATCATCCGCACCTTGCCCTGGGCCTCCAGCACGCGATAGTACGCCAGCTGCCCCTGCGCCCAGCCGTAGGAGATCTCCTGGCTGGCCACGCCGGCAAAGCCGGGCAGGTCCGTGGGCCGGGCCGTGCGCTTGATGACGGTGGCCATGCACAGGGCCACCTCGGCGCGACGCATCTCGGGCAGCGTGATGGTGCCCACCCCCCGCCCCTTGCCCGTCATGCCGGCCTCGTGGGCGCGGATGTCGTGCACGCCGAGATCCAGGTTGCGATCCCAGTCGATGGCGTTCATGGAGAGATCCAGGTGACCGTCGAACAAGAGCATGGTGACCTCCTGAGGTCGGAGTGATGGCGAGACGCGATATTTGACGCCCTCCCGCGGCGCGCTGGCCGCGCCGCGGGAGGGAAGGTGCTACTCGGGGCGGTACGCGTCCCCGTAGACCGAAAAGGTGTCCGTGACGTACTCCCCCTCGGCCACGAGCGTCGGCTGGCCCCCGCCGATGGAAACGACGAACCCGCCCGGCTCCACGATGCGGCGCCCGTCGTCGTCGAACGCGGCCAGTTGGCGCGGCGTGAGGGTAAAGGCCACCTCGCGGCTCTCGCCGGGGGCCAGGTGCATGCGCTGGAAGCCCTCCAGGTGCCGGATCGGTACCGGGAACTGCGAGGCGACATCGCTGACGTAGCACTGCACCACCTCTTCGCCGACCCGGTCGCCCGTGTTCGTCACGGTGGCTCGCACGGTGATGGATTGGTCGGCGCGGATATCCTCCGGCTCGATCACCAGGTCCGAGTAGGCAAACGTGGTGTACGACAGGCCATAGCCGAACGGGTACAGCGGCTCCTCCAGGGAGTAGCGGTAGGTGTGCCCGGCCATGCCGTAATCCTCAAAGGGGGGCAACTGGTCGATGGCCTTGTAAAAGGTGATCGGGAGTCGGCCGCCCGGGTTATAGTCGCCAAAGAGGACCTGGGCGATCGCCGTGCCCCCCTCCTCGCCGG
>JAAZBQ010000296.1 GCA_012513725.1 Chloroflexota bacterium | reverse complement strand
GAGGTCGTCACCACCCGCGCCCGGCGAGAGGCCCATGCCATCGTGCGCCGGGCGGGGCTGGATGCCCACTTTGACGCCATCGTCACCCGCCAGGACGTCTGGTTCCTAAAGCCCCACCCCGAGCCGATCCGCCGCGCCGCGACGCTACTGGGCGTGGCGCCGGAGGAGTGCATCATGGTGGGGGATACGACGATGGACGTCCGCGCCGCGCGGAGCGCCGGGGCCTTTGCCGTCGGGGTGCTGACGGGGATGGCCATCCGGGAGGAACTGGAGCGCGCCGGCGCCCAGTGCATCCTCGACCAAGCCACCGACCTCGAGCCCCTTTTGCTTGGACAGGATATCCAGGATTCCGAAGAGGATAAACAAGATTAGGAGAAGACAATAGAATTCTCCTAATCCTGTTTATCTTTCCTATAATCCTGTAATCCTGTCCTTCTTCTTAGTGGATGTACTCGTCGCCCACGAGCGCGTCGGCGATGAGCTCGGTGGGGATCTCGAACTCCACCACGCCCATGGACCCGGGGGCCACCTCGTACTCGTCAAAGACGATCACCAGGCGGTGGTCGGCGTTGATGTAGAACTCTTGGTCCGGGGCGATCTCGCGGAACCCCTGGGTATCCTCGCCGGCGAGAAAGTAGATGATCCCCTCCTCGGGCGCGGTGCGCCGCTCCATCTCCTCCCGGAGATAGGCGCTGATGGTCTCTACATACGAGTCGTCGCGGAAGAGGCCGGGGAGCGTCAGGACGAGGCCGCGCTGGGTGTCGATCGTGTCATAGTCCACGCTCTCGGCGCCGGAAGCCATCACCTCCAGCACCCAGTGGCGGATGACGAGCATCTCTTCGCTCTCCACGGCCACCTCATAGCCGGCGGCAAGCGCCTTGTGGGCCAGTTCGCCCTCCTCCAGGGCGCCCACCTCGGCCATGAACGCCTCGTAGCGCGCCTCGGCCTCGGCCAGGTATTGCTCGTTCAAACTCTCCTGCAGGCCCTCGTCGCCCAGCCCCTGGATGTGCGGGACGGCGATTTCGACATCATAAGCCTGCGCGTCGCTGGAGGCCTCGAACCGGGCAAAGGTCAGCACCTCGACGATGCGGCCCAAGACGGGCACGTCCTCCATGGATTGGGCCAGCGCCGGCACGGCGTTGATCGCCGCGACGAACAGCAGGCAGGCGGTGGCTGTGGCGATACCCGCCACTCGGAACCACCCCAACCACCGGCGGGGCTGGCGGGGCGTGTTGGCAAGCGCTTCGCGCATCATGGTATCCAACTCCTCTGGAATGCGTATGCTGGCGTATTGATCTCTCAGCTCGCGGAGCCGCTGATCATCCACGAACGGTGCCTCCTTCCGGTGTCACGCTCCGATCGGCCAGGTCCTTCCTCAGCAACTCGAGGGCCCGGTACAGCCGGGATTTGACGGTGTTCTCGTTCTGGCCGAGTACGGAGGCCGTCTCACGGATGGTCATCTCTTCCAGATAGTGCAGGACCAGGACCATGCGCAGGTTGTCGGGCAGGCGCCCGAGCGCCTCGAGCAGGTCGGCGTCGTGGTAGCGGTCCGGCCGGCCGGGATCGGCCTGCTGGACGTCCTCCATGTACACGACCCGCTTGTGCTTCCGAAGGTAGTCGACGGCCGTATTGGTCAGGATGCGATAGCACCACGTCGCCATGGCGGCCTTATCCTGCAGTCGATCTCCCTTTTGTAGTGCCTTGACGACCGCCTCCGACACGATGTCGAGGGCGTCCGCCTCGTTCCGCACGTACGAGTACGCAATGCGGTAGAACCGCTCCCGGTTCTCCCACAGGTACTGCTCCAAGCGTGCATGGTCTGGCACGGTCCGCTCGCTCTCTCTGGGTGCAAAGGCCTTTGCACCTAATAGACGTTCGTGGGCCCCGAATAGTTGATGGCGCACGATGGCGTTATACGAAGAACACAGGGTACCATCGGTACCCTGTGTCGGTGATGCTCGCCGGGCGGGAGCGGGGTCAGCCCTGCTCTTCCAGGATGTCCTCGAACTCTTCCACTTCGCCGTCCTCGGTGATGCGGAAGAGCTTGTCGGGGCCCTCCAGCCGGTCGAGGTAGAGGACGCCGTTCAGGTGGTCCAGCTCGTGCTGGAACGCCTGGGCCAGGAGGCCGCTTCCCTTGTAGCGGACGTCCTTGCCCTCCAGGTCCTGCCCCTTGATGAGCACCTGGGTCGCGCGCTTGACCAGGCCCCGATACCCGGGCACCGACAGGCAGCCCTCCTCCATCTCCTCCTCGCCCCGGGCCTTGACGATCTCGGGGTTCACGAGGACATAGCGCTCCTCGGGCTGCACCTCATTGCCGTCCTCATCGTACTCGGGCGGCGTGCCCACCACAAAGACTCGCTGCAACACCCCGATCTGCGGGGCCGCCAGGCCCACGCCGTAGGCGGCCTCCATCGTCTCGAACATATCCTCGACCAACGCCTTGAGCGAGTCGCCAAAGCGGGTCACCTTTTTCGATTTCATCCGCAGGAGGGGGTCCTCCGCGGTGAGAATGGGTCTTTCAGCCATCGTCTCATCCATCCACCATCTGCTACCATGCGGGGCTACCGGGTCATTATAGGCCCGACCGCCGGACCTTGTCAAGCAATGTGGATATTGTTACTCTCTTTTCCATATTTCCCGCATTGCCCGGGCGCGCCGCCCCTCGTATAATGGCCCTGATCCCAACGGGAGGCAACATGCCCCAGCGCGTGTCGGTGATTTGCACCGTCTACAACGAAGCATCCTCTATCACGGGCCTGCTGGACTCGCTGGCCCGCCAGACCCGCGCCCCCGATGAAGTGGTCATCGTCGACGGGGGCTCGACCGATGGCACCCTGGAGGTCCTGCAAGAGTACGCCGTGCGCGGCTCGCTGCCGCTGCACATTCTCTCGCGGCCCGGGCTGAACATCTCTGCCGGGCGCAACGCCGCCATCGCCGCGGCGGGGGGCGAGATCATCGCCGCCACCGACGCCGGCGTGCGGCTGGATGCGGACTGGCTCGAGCACCTGGTGGACCCCTTTGCGCAGGACCCCGCGCCCGACGTGGTGAGCGGCTTTTTCATCGCCGATCCCCACAGCACCTTTGAAAAGGCCTTGGGCGCCATCACCCTGCCGCGGCTCCAGGAACTGGACCCGGCGGCGTTCAACCCCTCGTCGCGCTCGGTGGCTTTTTACCGTTCGGCCTGGGAGCAGGTGGGCGGCTACCCGGAGTGGCTGGATTACTGCGAGGACCTGGTCTTTGACCTCACCCTCCGCGACGCGGGTTGCACGTTTGCCTTTGCCCCCGCGGCCCAGGCACGCTTTCGCCCGCGGCCGAACCTGGGCGCCTTTTACCGGCAGTACTACCGCTACGCCCGGGGCGATGGCAAGGCGGGGCTGTATGCCATCCGCCATCTGATCCGCTACGGCACCTACCTGGTGGCCCTGCCGCTCCTGGTGGCGCTGGCGGTGTGGCACAGCCCGTACTGGTGGCTGGGGGTGGTGGTCGGCGCGGTCGGGCTGTTGCGGGCGCCGTTGGCGCGGCTATGGCCCTGGCTGCGGGGCGCGTCGCTGGGCGAGGCGCTGGCCCTGCTGGCCTGGGCGCCGGTGATCCGGGTGACGGGGGATGTGGCCAAGATGGCCGGCTACCCTGCGGGCGTCCTGTGGCGCCGGCGCCGAGAGCGCGAGGGCGGGGCGCCGGGAACCGGTTGGAGCCGCCGCGCGTTCTGAGGGCAGGGGCAGTGGACGCGTTACGCCCGCCCCCCGGAGCGTGCTATAATGGCGGCACCAGTGCCCCATGGGCACCAGTACCCTTACGGGCACGAGTACCCCTGCGGGAGGGAAACGAGCCGAGTCGGCCATGTACGATACCGCCATCGTCATCGTGAACTATAACACCCGCGATGAGCTGGGCAACTGCCTGCGCTCCATCGCCGAGAGCCGGGGCCCCTACTCGCACCGCGTCATCGTGGTGGATAACCACTCCTCCGATGGCTCGGCGGACATGGTGCGCCGCGATCACCCCTGGGTCGAGCTCATCGCCTCGGAGACGAACGGCGGCTACCCTTACGCCAACAACGTCGGCCTGCGCTCCGCGGGATTTGGCGATGGGGCGCCGTCGCCCGATGCCCCCCGCTACGCGCTGCTCTTGAACCCCGATACCGTCCTGCCGCCCGACGCCCTGGCCCAGATGGTGGCCTACATGGACCTGCACCCCGACGTGGGCGCCGCCGGGCCCAAGCTCGTCCGCGAGGACGGCACGCTGGACCGCGCCTGCCGCCGCTCGTTCCCCTCGCCGCTCGTGTCGTTCTACCACATGACCTACCTGGACCGCCTCTTTCCCCACAGCCCGCGGCTGGCCCGCTACAACCTCACCTACCTGGACGAGGACGAGGAGGCGGACGTCGATGCCCTGGTGGGGGCGTTCATGCTGATCCGCCGGGAGGCGCTGGCGGAGGCCGGCCTCCTCGACGAGGCGTTCTTTATGTATGGCGAGGACCTGGACCTCTGCTTCCGGATCCGCCAGGGGGGCTGGCGGATCGTGTACCATCCGCAGGTGCGCGTGCTGCACATCAAGGGGGCGGCCACCCGCAAGGCGAGCACCCGCTCGATCCAGGCGTTCTACGACGCCATGCGCATCTTTCACCGCAAGCACTACCGCGCCAGCACGTTCTTTTTGGTGAACTGGGTGATCGAGGGGAGCATCACCCTGATGCAGCGGCTGGACCTTCTGCGCGATCGCCTGCGCCCTCCGGAGCGGCGACGCGTGGCCTCGGCCTAGGCGGTGCATCGTGTCTAGCAGGTTGCGCCTTGGCATCACCGTCCTCACCGTGGCCGTCGACGGCGTCGCTGCGGCGCTGGCCTTCTTTCTGTCCTACCGCCTGCGCGAGGTGATCCCCTTCCCCACACCGCTCCGGCTGGGCCCCTTTCGCGATTATGTGGTGCTCCTGGTGCTGTACGTCATCAGCATACTGCTGGTGTTCTTTCTCTACCGGCTGTACCATCCGCGGCGGGGGCAGTCGCGCATCGACCTGTTCTATTCGCTCCTCTCGGCGGTCTCCATCGGCGTGATCGTCTCCACCTCCCTCTCCTACCTGGTGACCCAGGGAGACGCGCTCTTGACCCGCGGGGCGATCATCTACAGCCTCTTTTTCACCCTCCTGCTGGTGGGGCTGGGGCGCGCGGTGGTGGGGCGCATCGAGGCGGCCCTGCGCACCCGGCATCCGGAGCACCTCCTCCTGGTGGGCACCGGCGACGTGGCGCGCATGATCCTGCAAAAGACGGTGCAATCGCCGCAACTGGGCTACCGGGTGATCGGCTTTGTGGATGGGCACAGCGACGCCCAGGAGGTGGCCGGCCTGCCGGTGTTCGGCGGCCGGGCGCAGCTGGCCGAGATCGTGGCCGAGCATGGCGTCGGCGAGGTGATCATCGCCCTCCCCGAGGCCAGCCACGACGAACTCCTGGACATGATCCAGGCCTGCGAGACGGCCCACGCCTCGGTGCGCATCTTCCCCGACCTCTTTCAGATCATCGCCTCGGAGCTCTCCATCGGCGACCTGGACGGCCTGCCGATGCTCACCGTCCGCGACGTGGCGCTGCGCGGCTGGAAGCTGACCGTCAAGCGGGCCATGGACGTGCTGGTGAGCGGTCTGGGGCTGATGTTCCTCTCGCCGTTCCTGATGCTGGTGGCGCTGGTCATCAAGCTGGAGAGCAAGGGGCCGGTCTTTTTCACCCAGGTGCGGGTGGGGTTGGATGGCAAGCCGTTCGAGATGATCAAATTCCGCTCCATGCGGGTGGACGCCGAGGCCGAGACGGGCGCCGTGTGGGCGACGGAGGACGATCCCCGGCGCACGCGGCTGGGAACGCTCCTGCGCAAGACGTCGATCGACGAGCTGCCGCAGCTGATCAACGTGCTCCTGGGGGATATGAGCCTGGTGGGGCCGCGGCCCGAGCGGCCGGTGTTCGTGGACCAGTTCCGCCAGGTGGTGCCGCGGTACATGGAGCGGCACCAGGAAAAGGCGGGGATGACGGGCTGGGCGCAGGTGAACGGCCTGCGGGGGGATACATCGATCATCGAGCGGACCAAGTACGACCTGTACTATATCGAGAACTGGTCGCTCCTGTTCGACCTCAAGATCATCGTGCGGACGTTCATCAACGTCCTGAAGGGCGATCGGCATGCGTACTAGTGGTGGGTGGAGGCCAAGGTGCCCGACGAGCGGCAGGGGACGGAGAGGGAGGAGATCGTACCCATATTGGGTACGTATGTACCCAATATGGGTACGATAAGCCCTCTTGGTAAGATTGCGGACGCCTTGTTCGGCACCGTTCGCGGCACCCTGCTTGCGCTGTTCCTCTCGCGCCCAGAGGAACCCCTGTATGTCCGCGAGGTGATCCGCATAG
>JAAZBQ010000295.1 GCA_012513725.1 Chloroflexota bacterium | reverse complement strand
CTATGGGCATCCGACAGCGCGTCATCATCGACTTTGACGGCACGCTGACCGCCGAGGAGGAGCAGGCCGCCGGCCTCGGCGCGCGCTCGCTGGAGACCCTGGCCGACATCCTATCGCCGGCCGACGGTCGGCCGGCCGCGGTGCTGCGTCGGGCGCTGGAGGACGCCTACCGGGCCGCGCGCCGCCGCATCCTGGGCGATCCCGCTCGCTACGGATGGGAGGTCGGCGGCCTGTGGGCCTCCTACGCCGATGAGGGCGCCTTTATCCTGAACACCACGACGCTCCAGACCATGTTGGCGGATCTCCTGGCGGCGCATCCGGCCTACGCCGAGGCCCTCGAGGCAGCCCTGCCCCGCCGGGAGTACGACCTGGTGGCCGACACCAGCAACTATTTGTTCCACCGCCACACAGCCGAGTTCCCGCCCCTCTTTCGCCCCGAGGCGCGGGGCGTACTCGTCGCCCTCCTGGAGCGCCCCTGCTGCGATCCGGTGATCTTGACCAACTCCCTGGGCGACAAGGTCACCCGGCTCTTGGGCACCCTCGATCTGCCGCGGCCCATCCGCGTGTTGGGGGATACGCGCCAGTACGAGATGGATGCCCGGTGGACGCCGCCTGTCGACGTCGGCGGACCGGAGCCCTGGCTGTGGCGCGTCGACGAGGCCCACACCATCGATCTGCGCCGGCCGGCCTACTTTCGCGCCCTCACCGCGGCCCGGGAGGACGGTGCGCGGGTGGCGGTGGTGGCCGACACGCTGTCGCTACCGGGGGCGCTCCCCCTGGCGATGGGCATCCCCTTCCTGCTCCTGGCCACGCCGTACACGCCCGCCTGGTGCCGTGGGGCGATGGATCGGCACCCCTGCGGCCGGGTGCTGGAGCGCCTCGGCGACCTCCCGGCTGCCCTCGATACGCTGGAGTAGGACCTCTCCTCGGGCATGCGCCCGCTCACCCAGAAGCTGCTACGCCACCCTTGACTTGGCATCTGTGGCATGATAGGATGGTTACAGTGAAGTTGCGCGTCCACCGCCACACCCTTTGGCCGCGCATCGCGCCCCCACCGTGCCGCCCGTCCCTTGTACCTCGTGCGTCTCCCCAGCAATCGCTACAGATCGCGCAGCGACACGCCTCGCCTGGCCACCAAGGTGATCCGTCCAGATGCCCGTGAGGCGAGGAGTGGAGATGGCCCGCTGTAGCAGAGCAGTGTCGGCCGTCATTCAGGCGATCCCGGGCTCCCTCTGCGATGGACCTCTTCCGGGATCGTGACACGGCAGCTGCCGGCGACAGGCGTCCGGCGCTGAGCGCGGCGAACGGAGTACGTCGCCGCCGAGTAGCAGGCAAAGGAGAGCAGATGATGCGTCGCTTCCTCTGGATCTCACTGGTGTTGGCCTTGACAGTGGTGCTCGCCGCGTGTGGCGGCAATGACCCGGGGCCGGGGCCGGAAGCCCTGGATCAGCCAACGCGACCAGACGGTACCTATGAGATCACGATCACCGACCAAGGAGCGAGCCCAACGGATCTGGTCATCGCCGACGGCGACACGGTGGTGATGGTGAACGAGGGCACCGGGCCCCGTGCGCTGACCATCAACTTTATCGGCATTCCCCTGGTGGAAGACGAGATGATCGAGCCCGGCGCCGAGTTCGAGCGGACGTTCGACGAGCCGGGCGAGTACGAGTGCATGATCGACGACAGCGAAGAGCCTGCCGCGGTCATCAACGTCATCGAGCCAGAACCGGCCGAGTAGCGCATAACGCGCCTGTGCCTGGCATGTCAGAGGGCGCGGGGATGGCGACCTGGCCAGAACGGTGGGCCAGGGGGGCGCATCCTCGCGCCCTCGCCTTTGCCGCCGGCCGACTCACCGTCGATGGTGCCTCCGTTCGGTTGACAACCCCCCGACCCGGCCCTATCCTGCCGGCGGATGATCGCCAAGCCGCCGTCGAGAGGAGCGCCCCATGCCCAGCCAACGTCCGAACGTGATCGTCTTTCTCACCGACGACCAGGGCTACGCTGACCTCTCGTGCATGGGGGAGACGGACTTTTGCACCCCCCACCTGGACCGGCTGGCCGCCTCGGGCGTGCGCTTTACCGACTGGTACGCCAACTCCTCGGTGTGCTCGCCCTCCCGGGCCGGGCTCCTCACGGGCCGCTATCCGGGGAACGCCGGGGTGCGCGCCATCCTGGCCGGCCACCGCACGTCCACCGGCCTTCCCCAGGAGACGCCCACCCTGGCCACCGCCCTCGGAGACGTGGGCTATCGCACGGCCATGATCGGCAAGTGGCACCTCGGCGCCGCGGAGGGCAGCCGGCCTGGCGACCATGGTTTCCAGGAGTGGTTTGGCTTTTTGGCGGGCTGCGTGGACTATTACTCGCACATCTTTTACTGGAGCCGCCAGTACGATCCCCTCCACGACCTGTGGGAGAACGGTCGCGAGGTATGGCGAAATGGCGAGTACCTCACCGACCTGATCACCCGGCGCGCGGTAGAGTTCATCCGGCGGTCGGGCGCCGACGGGGAGCCCTTTTTCCTGTACGTGCCCTACAATGCGCCGCACTATCCCATGCACGCGCCGAGCGAGTACGTCGATCGGTTCCGCCACCTACCCCCCGACCGCCGCATCATGGCCGCCATGCTCAGCGCGGTGGATGACGGCGTCGGCGCCATCCGTGCCGAGCTGGAGCGGCAAGGCCTCCTGGAGAACACCTGCATCTTCTTCCAGTCGGACAACGGCCCCTCCCGCGAGACGCGCAACTGGCTGGACGGCCGCACGGACCCCTACTATGGCGGGTCGGCGGGCCGGCTGAAGGGGCACAAGTTCAGCCTCTACGAGGGGGGCATCCGCGTGCCGGGGATCCTCTCGTGGCCGGCGCGCATCCCGGCGGGCCAGGTGGTCTCGGCACCGTGCGCGGGGACGGACGTCTTTCCCACGGTACTACAGGCCGCGGGCGGCGATCTCGACCGCTACGATCTCGACGGACAAGACATCCTGCCCATCGTCACGGGAGAGGCGCCGGCGCCCGAGCGCGCCATCTTCTGGGAGCTCGCCGAACAGACCGCCGTGCGCCGCGGCGACTGGAAGCTGGTGCTGAACGGACGCCTGGTGGAAGAGGACACGCCCCGGGACTCGGTCCACCTCGCCAACCTCGCCGAGGACATGGGCGAGCGCCACAACCTGGCCGCCGAGCACCCCGAGATCGCGACCGATCTGCAGCGCGCGGCGGAGGCGTGGCGCGGGGACCTCGAGGAGCGCTGGCTCGCCGAGCATCCTCCCGTGGTGCTGGATCCCGACCGCGGCAGCACGCCCGGCCGTGGCGGGAGTGGGTGACGGGTCATTGGGGGGCGAGTGCTTGGATGGAAGTCTCGAGAGGGAGTGCGGTAGAGGTCCTTCGGCGGACCCTTCGGCAGACCTCAGGACAGGCCTCAGGATGACGGGTATTGCGCGGCTCGGGGTGAGCAGGGGCTCTCGGAAGGCGTTCGTTTGGGCGGGGTGCGCTTTGCATAGGGTACTGCCCGGAAGGCGACGATAAGGAGCATACGTCCATGAAGATCACCGACATCAAGCCCTATCCCGTGTGGGTCGGGCACCGCAACCAGATGCTGGTCAAGGTGGAGACCGACGAGGGCCTGTACGGGTGGGGCGAGGCCGGCCTATCGGGCCGCGAGCTGGCCGTCACCGGCGCCGTGAACCACTACCGGGAGTTCCTCCTGGGCCGCGATCCGTTGCAGATCGGGCGGCTCTGGCAAGAGATGTACCGCTCGCAGTATTTCGAGGGCGGGCGCACCCTCACCGCGGCGATCTCGGCCATCGACATTGCTCTGTACGACATCCTGGGCAAGGCGCTGAACGTGCCGGTGTACCAGCTCTTGGGGGGCAAGCAGCGCGACCATATCCCCTGCTTTGCCACCACCAAGGGCGGCACCGCCGAGGCCCTCGTCGAGGACGTGCGGCTCCTGCTCAGCGAGGGGTGGGACTGCATCCGCACCGGCATCCTGCACCCCTCCAGCGACGACAAGGCCCTGTTCGAGCCGCGCGCCTCGATCGCTCCCACGGCCGCGGCGCTGGTCGCCGTGCGCGAGGCGCTGGGCACCGATTTCGCCCTGGGCATCGACTATCACCATCGGCTGAGCGTGGCGGAGGCGGCCTCCTTTTGCCAGCGGATGCCCTCGGGGACCCTCGACTTTTTGGAGGAGCCGATCCGCGACGAGGCCCCGGAGGCCTACGAGGCGCTGCGCGCCCTGACCGACGTGCCCATGGCCATCGGGGAAGAGTTTGCCAGCAAGTGGCAGTTTCTTCCTTATGTCGAGCGGGGAATCACCCAGTTCGCCCGGGTGGACGTCTGCAACGTCGGCGGGCTCACCGAAGCGCTCAAGGTGGCGGGGTGGTGCGAGGCGCATTACATCGACCTGATGCCCCACAACCCGCTGGGGCCGGTCTGCACCGCAGCGACGGCGCACCTGGGGGCGGCGGTACCCAACTTTTCCTGGCTCGAGATCCGCCGCAGCCCCACCGAGCAGATGCGCTTCTACGACGAGGAAGTGTTCCCCCTCCAGCCGGAGGCCCACGGCAACCGCCTCGCCATCCCCGAGGGGCCGGGGCTGGGGGTAGACGTGAACGAGGAGTACATCCAGGAGCAGTCGTTCGCCTTCTGGGAGGCCCCCCACCTCCACCGCCGCGACGGCGCGGTGACCAACTGGTAGATCATGCCTTCCCGGAAGCTGCCTTGGCTTCCGGGAAGGTTCTGTACGAAGAACAACGCAGAGACGCAGAGAAAGACGCAGAGACGCAGGGAAGAGTTCAACGCCAAGACGCAAAGGTGGAAAGAGGAGCGCGAAGCGGATAGACCGGTCGGTATAGCGGCCCTGCCTGACGCTGATCACCCGGTCCTCGGTGGGCGTTCGCTCGTTCACCACCGTTCAGGTGCGTTCAGCGCCCCGTTGTCCCTCCGCGTCTCCGCGTCGTTCGCCTTCCCCCCTTTGCGCCTTTGCCCCTTGGCGTCTCTGCGTTGTTCTTCTGGGCGTCTTGGCGTTGACTTCTTACCGAAAGGAGCCCTACAGCCAGACGTTCACCAGGGCGGCGCCGGCTACGCGCTCGGTGCGGTAGGTGTCCTCGTCGAGGACCACCATCGTGCAGCCGTCGGAGCCCAGGTCCCACAGGCTCCCGCGCAAAAAGACGTTCACCCCGCAAGTGGCCCCGGAGGCATCGATGCGGCCGATCATGCCGTACTTGATCCAGGCCTCGCCCTCGTCGATCACGTCGACGTCCCCGGCGTCCACATCGTCGGGGGCCGGCTGGCCGGAGTAGCCCCGCCACGGGCGGCCCCAGACGTCGTCGCCGGGCAGAAATGACGGCACTGCCACGATCTCGGCACCCTTTTCCTCGAGCACCCGGTACGGTTCGGGGTACCAGGCGTCCGCGCAGACCAGCACGCCCATCCGGCCAGACCCGGTGTTCACCACCGGGAGGTCCTCCAAACGCCCCGGAGCGATCCACCCCACCTCGTCGGCCGTCGGGTACACCTTGCGCGAGAGGGCCACCGCGGCGCCGTCGGAGCGGTACACGACGGCGACGTTGGTCAGCGGCCCCTCCCCTGCCTCGAGCCTGCCCCCGACCAGCGTCGGCGCCGGGAGCACGATCGAGCCGGCCACGATGGAGACGGCATAGGTGCGGGCCAGGGTAGAAAAGGTAGCCTGGTAGACGGCCGCCATCTGCTCCGCCTTGAGGCGAAAAAGGGCCGCCCGGGTGCGATCGCGGGCCCCAGCGCCCAGCCAGCGACCGATGAACCCCACGGGATGCGCCCGGGCCAGGGCGCCCATCGCCGACGCGACGCTCTTGGCCCGGTAGACGCCGACCCCCTCGCCGAGGGCCACCAGCCAGGCGCCCACGTACTCGGGGAACACGGCCACGGTGCGGTCGGTGACCCAGCCCCGCTGCCGGGCCTCGTCCAGGTAGCCATTCATCCGGAGGGAAAAAGCGCCCTCGCTGGTATAGTCGGCCGGGCGCACAAAGGGCTGGATGGCCAGCACGTTGCCGCGGCCACTCGGCTCGCCGAGCTCCACATAGTCCTTGATGTCCTGAACCGCCATGGGCATCCTCCCCGGGTACGTGATCGGTGCGGCGACGTCTGGGTCGATGATGATCGATGGGCGGAGCGAACGCGGGCGATGGCGCCCCTATTGGGT
>JAAZBQ010000030.1 GCA_012513725.1 Chloroflexota bacterium | reverse complement strand
GCGAGGCCAATCCTGACGTGGTCTGGAATCGGGTCATCGGCACCCGCAACGTGTTGGTGCACGACTATTTCCGTGCGGACCCGGACATCGTGTGGAGAGCAGTCGAGCAGGACCTGCCGCCGCTACGCGTTCAGCTGGAGCGCATCTTGCGGGATCTCGAGGGCGCATCGGCGTAGCGTACCGTCTCCCCAGAGGAGGCTATGCGCGGCCGAACGTGTTCTCCACCACCCCCGGCAGCAGGCTGTACACCGAGCGGCCGATGATTTCCTCGACCTCGCGGAGCAGGCTCAGGTACCCCTCCCAGCGCTGCACCGTGTACTCGTTCACCCCGTGGCGCAGGGCCACGTCCACCAGGCGCACCTCCATCAAGCAGTAGCCACTCGGTAAGGCCAGCGCGTCGCACAGCTGGATGAGGCGGTCATAGCCGTCGCAGGTCGTCTCCGCCAGAAGACGCTCGGCGTGGGCCAGTTCGTCCGGCGTACAATCCCACTCGCCGGCAATGGCGCGGATGTCGCGCACCACAAAAGAGTGGGTCAGGCAGATGCGGGCGGCGTCGGCATAGCCGAGACCCGCGAGGTAGCGGTGCCCGTCGATGGCGTGGCGCATCTTGGTGACGCCTGCGCGCCGGCCGATATCGTGGAGGAGGCCGAGGGCGTAGGCGGCGTCGGGATCCAGGTCGGGCCAGTAGGCGGCAATGGCGCGCGCCGCCGCGGCGACGTGGCGGGAGTGGGCAACCCAGGGGCCCGAGTTGCGTGTCTCGGCTTCGGCGAGGAGACGGACGGCGTCAGGGGGCGCGGGAATGTACGGTGCGTGCATGGTTGGGCCGCTCCTATGTTCAGCGTAGCAGCATCTCCGATGGGCCGTGCCTTGCGAAAAGGCGTGAGTAGTCGTACAATGTAACTACATGATGTAACACACCGATGGAGTACGCGATGGGTGAGTCGCTCAAGAGAACCCAGGTAATGTTGGAGCAGGAACAGCACAAAGCGCTGAAGGAGATCGCCCGCCAGGAAGGACGCTCGATGTCTGACGTGGTGCGCGAGTTCATCGGCACCCAACTGCGCGAACACAAAAGGCAGCAGTTGGAGAAGGCGGCCCAGCTGTTGCTGCGAGACTACCTGGAGGACGATGAACTCACTGCGTTCACCGCACTCGACGCCGAGACATTCCATGAAGAGGGGTGAGATCTGGCTCGTGCGCCTGGACCTCACACTTGGCGCCGAGATCCGCAAGGTTCGACCGGCCGTCATCGTCTCGGCGGATGGAATGGGCGCCCTGCCGCTGCGAGTCATGGTACCCGTCACAACCTGGAAGGATCGCTACTCCCGTGCTCCCTGGCTGGTTCGCCTGGATCCCACAGCAGAGAACGGCTTGAGGCAAGTATCCGCCGCAGATGCCTTCCAGATCCGGTCGGTGTCCACTACCCGCTTTGTCGAGCGCCTCGGCACACTGGATGTGGACGCGATGCAGCGCATCGCCGACGCGCTGCTTCTCGTCCTCACCGACTGACCTACGCCCTACAGATACTCCCGCAGCTGCTCCGCGGCCCGCCGGTTCATGCCGGGCACGGCTGCAAGTTCCTCGACGGTGGCCTTGCGGATGCCGTCCAGCGAGCCGAACTCCTTGAGGAGCGCGATCCGCCGCCGCGGGCCGATGCCGGGAACCTCCTCGAGGACCGAGCGCGTGGATTCCTTGCGGCGCAGGTTCCGATGGTAGGTGATGGCAAAGCGGTGCGCCTCGTCGCGGATGCGCTGGACGAGGTAGAGCCCCTGGGAGTCGTTGGGCAAGATGACCGGTCCCGGCCGCCCCGGCAAGAAGATCTCCTCGCGCTCCTTGGCCAAGCCCACCACCGGCAGGTGGCCGACCCCCACCTCGCGCATGGCCTCCAGGGCCGCGCTCAGCTGCCCCTTGCCCCCATCGACGATGACCAGATCGGGCATGATGGCCCAACGGTTCTCCTTGCCGTCGACGCTCTGCTGCTCGGCGGCCTCCTTGGCCCGGGCAAAGCGCCGCTTGAGGACCTCGGCCATCGAGGCATAGTCGTTGGGCCCCTCGACGGTCTTGATCTTGAAGCGGCGATAGTCCTGCTTGCTGGGCACTCCCTTGGCAAAGACCACCATGCTCCCCGTGGCGTTGGTGCCCTGGGTGTTGGAGATATCGTAGCACTCGATCCGCGACGGAGGGTTCGCCAGGCCCAGCGCATCCTGGAGCTGCGCCAGCGCCTCGGTGTGCTTGTTGGTATCCACTTCCCACTCGGCGCGCAGGCGCTCGAGGGTGGCCACCGCGTTCTCTACGGCCATGTTCATGACCTCCCGCTTTTCACCGCGGCGAGGGGTCTTGATGAGCACCTTGGTGCCCCGGCGGCGGCGGAGCCACTCTTGCAGGACGGCCAGCTCGTCGAGATCCTCCTGTACCAGGATCTCCGGCGGCACGTAAGCGGCCTCGTCGTAGAACTGCTTGACAAAGGAGCCCAGGATCTCCGAGGCGTCCTCCTCGGTGGTGCCGGTCAGGATAAAGTACTCCCGGCCGATGAGCTTGCCCCCGCGGATAAAGAACACCTGCACGCAGGCCTGCCCGTCCTCACGGGCAAAGGCCACGAAATCGTGGTCCTTTAGGTGGCCGGAGACGACGCGCTGGGTCTCGATGACCTTGGTCACCGCGTCGATGGTGTCGCGGAGCTTGGCGGCCCGCTCAAAGTCGAGCGCCTCGGCGGCCTGCTCCATCTCCTCATTCATCTGAACGAGGACCTGCTCCTGCTTGCCCTCCAAGAACAGGCAGGCGCGATCGATGATGGCGCGATAGTCCTCTTTGCTGATGGCCCCGATGCAGGGACCCGGGCAGAGCCCCAGATGGTAGTACAGGCAGGGGCGCCGCTGGCGGGCCTGCTCCTCGAGGTCACACGTGCGATAGGGGAACAGGCGGCGCAGCAACTCCAGGCTGCGGCGCACCGCCTGCCCGGAGGTGAACGGCCCAAAGTACCGCGCACCATCGCGCTGCATGTTGCGCACGATGAGAAAGCGCGGAAAGTCCTCCTGGTAGGTGACCTTGATGTACGGGTAGCGCTTGTCGTCCTTGAGACGGATGTTAAAGCGGGGCCTGTACTTCTTTATCAACT
>JAAZBQ010000294.1 GCA_012513725.1 Chloroflexota bacterium | reverse complement strand
GCCAGGGGACTGAGGTCCGTATCCAGCGGGAGGTCCAGGCCGAGTTCCTCGACCTTGGCCACCAGATCATCCAGCGTTCGGAAGCGAAAGCGTTCGTGGGGCATGTGCCTCCCCCGTTTCTAGGGTCATAGGATGGTCAGCGCCCGTCAAGGTAGCACTTGGGGGCCGGCCTGTCAATCGCGCAGCATGACGGGCGATGCGCACAAGACGGCCAGAGAGGGTTTGACACGACCGGCGAACCGGGGCATCCTGGCGCGCGGTTCACCGCGCGGTCCGCGCGACCTGCGGCATATGCCGCACGACGGGAGGATGTATGGACTGGAGCGCCCAAGAGGCCCTGGGCCGCGCCACGGGCGTGGTGGTGCCGGCCTACTTTTCCGCCGCTCCGCCGGATGACCTGGTTCGGCGGCTCCTGTGGATGACCCTGGGCGACTGCCACCACTACCTGCCCCTGGAGCAGGTGTGGGTGGTCGTCGACGGCGACGAGCGCACCGCCCGTCTGGCCGGGGAAGTGCAGGAGGCGCTCCGCGGGCGGCTGGGCGCGTCCTTCCACCTGGTCCCGCTGGCCGAGAACGGCGGCAAGTTCCGGGCCGTGCGGGAGGGAGCTCGCGGCCTACTGGCGGCCCATCCGGACCTCCGCTACATCGCCGTGCGCGACGGGGACGGCGACCACGCCATCTCGGATCTGCCCGCCCTCCTGCGCGCCGCCGAGGAGATCGCCGCCGGCCGGGACGACACGAACGTCCTGATCGCCGGCGCCCGCGCCAGCCGCCACCACCCGATGGGCTGGGTGCGGGGGGAACTGGAGGCCATCCTGGACCGGGTGACCATCGACGCCCTGGCCTACCACCTGGCGCGCCGGGGGCGGGCGCTGGACCTGGCCTACGTCGCCGGGGCCAACGGGGCGCCGGACCTCTCCAGCGGCTACAAGGTGTACGGCCGGCAGGCGGCCGAGTACCTCTTCGGCGAGGCGCCGCCGCAGTACGCCAGCCTCTCGAAGCGGGATTACTGGCGGTACGGGCCGGAGACCGTCCCCGTGGTGGAGGCCGTGCTGGCCGGGGCGACCCTGGGCGAGGCGGCGCGACTGACGTTCAACGGGCAGCCGACCTCGTCCTTTGGCGATTTCGCCGTGGTGGCGCTGTACGGCGAGCTGCTGGCCTGGGTGTGGACGCGGCTGGGGATCCCGCCGGACGTGGCGGCGTGCCTGTACGACAATGCCGCCTGCCGGGCGCTCCTGGGCACCACGGCCCCCGGCGCCGAGACCCTCGACACGGTGCGCCGCCACGCCCTGGAGCGGACGGCCGCCCATTGCGGGGGCGCCCCGCTCCCCCCGCCCCGCCCCCGGCCCTCGTTCCTGTAGCGCTCCAGACGCAGAGACGGGGCGCGGACCCGCGGGAGGGCGTACCCCCTCGAGGTAGCGAGCGTTGACGGAAGGGTCGCCGGGTGCTAGAATCGCGGCCACAGTGAGGAGGAGCGAAGCGATGGCGGACGTTGTGGTGGTGGGCAGCCTGAACATGGACCTGGTCGTGCGCACGGCGCGCATGCCCAAGCCGGGGGAGACCGTTCCCGGCGAGCAGTTCACCACCGTCCCCGGCGGCAAGGGCGCCAACCAGGCCGCCGCCGCCGCCCGGCTCGGCGCTTCGGTGGAGATGATCGGCTGCGTCGGCGATGACGCCTTTGGACCCACCATCCTGGAGAACCTCCGCGCCCAAGGCGTGGGCATCGACCACGTGCGAGTGGTAGAGGGCGCCGCCAGCGGTACGGCCATGATCATCGTCGACGAACGGGGCGAGAACTCGATCGTCGTGGCCCCCGGGGCCAACGCCCTGGTCACCGTCGAGGACGTGCAGCGCGCCCGGGAGACCATCGCCGGGGCGCGCTACCTGGTGATGCAGTTCGAGATCCCCCTGCCCGTCGTCTGCGCGGCGATCGAGATGGCCGAGGAACTGCAGGTGCCGGTGATCCTGAACGCCGCGCCG
>JAAZBQ010000293.1 GCA_012513725.1 Chloroflexota bacterium | reverse complement strand
TGGCGGTTCCGACCGCCGCGATCCCGACCGCCATGATCCCGCGCACGGGGAATCTACCACGGATAAAGACGGATAAAACGGATGACACGGACAAGGAGACGCGGTGCGAGCGGATCTGTCCAGCGCGCCGGCTCCGAGTACCGTTCGATACGGTAGTCTGCCCAGCTCCCCATCCCTATCTGTGTCATCCGTTTTATCCGTCTTTATCCGTGGTAGAGGCCTCTCCTATCTCGATCCTAGTCGGGCAGGTGCCGGCGGACGTAGGGCGACGTGAACTCGCTCGCCAGCATGTCCATCTCCACAATGTCGTACGCCCGTGCACCGACGAGGCGCGCCTCGCGCCGCCGGCCGATGGGGCGAAAGCCGACCTTCTCGTAGCAGCGCAGCGCCCGGGTGTTGAACGCGAACGCGCCGAGGCGAACGCTGTGCAGGTTCAGCAGGCTAAAGGC
Organism: Chloroflexota bacterium; assembly: GCA_012513725.1. Taxonomy (GTDB): domain Bacteria; phylum Chloroflexota; class Anaerolineae; order UBA1429; family UBA1429; genus JAAZBQ01. Next base: position 2,293 of record JAAZBQ010000293.1, on the reverse strand, counting down.
CACGTCGAGGAGCAGCCGGGTGGCCTCTGCCCCGTACCCCTGCCCCCAGCGCTCCTTCTCGCCGATCACCAGCCCCAGCATCGCAGAGCGGTTCACGCGGTCGATCTGGACGAGCATGCCGCGGCCGATCAGCGCGTCGTCCTCGAGCGTCACCACGCTGTAGACGTGCTGGCCGTCGCGGAGGATCTCGTCGATCCACTCGCGCGTCCGATCGAGGGAGGGCACCCCGTACGCCTCACCGCCCAGGGGCAGCGCCACGTCGAGGTCGCTCTCCCAGAGGGTCCAGGGCTCGGCATCCTCAGGGACGGGCGGCGAGAGGTAGCACCGGTCGCCGACGAGCTTTCGCATTCGCATGGGCGTACTCCTTGGATGAGGTGGAACGTTGACTCCCGTGTGCATCTCCGATCGCGGACGCCCTATGATGCCGCGCCCCGCGATGCAGTGGGCGCGGCCAGCCCCTCGCGCACCCGGGCCACGGTGGTCCGGGTCCAGAAGACCAGCCAAAAGACAGCGGCGTAGACCTTGAACCCGTCCTCGAAAAAGATGGATACGTTCTGGAACACCATATCGATCACCAGCGACGCCGCGATGGCCAGCCCAGACGCCACCAGCAGCAGGTAATCGGAGGCCAGCAGCTCCCGATAGAACACCGCCGCGTACACCGCCGCCACGAGCAGGTACAGGGCGTAGACCCCGAGCTCCGGGATGCCGATGCTCGGGAGCACGTCCTCGTGGAGGAGATAGGCGTCGTCCACCGTGAGGAGCAGGCTCAGCGCCCCAGAGGCCCACAGGAACCACGTCGACCGCCGGCGCTCCGCGATCGGCCACAGGAGGGCGCCCCCCAGGAGCAGGATCCCCGTCGTGGCGGCCCACAGGATGATGCCAAAGGTGGACTGGGCACCGAGGCTCCACAGCGAGTCGGTGATCGCGGCGGGGTCGCGCGTCAAAAAGGAGATGGGCACATCCTGGGCACGACCCAGGGCGCGAAAGCCCAGCACCGCGACCGAGCCGGCAAAGAGCGCCAGCAACCCGACGGGAATGACCCGCAACACCTGCCGCACCAGGGCTGCCCCCGGTCCGCCCATATTCTCTGCCTGCGACGCGTAGCGTTCCTGCACCTTGACTCCTCCTCTGATCGGTCCACCCTGGGTGCTGGCGTGACGGGTGCTGGAGGGGTGTCGTCTCGTTTGCTGTCGCGTGTTTTGAACCATACGGGCCACGGCGCGTTGGTGCGTCAGCGCGCCGGACGGCGCAGGCCATCGGCCAGGTGCGCGACGGCCAGCAGCGGGTGGCGAAACAGCATCCGCGGCCCGGCATAGCGCATGACGGCCCGGATCGCCTCGCGCCGATCGGGCCGGTAGCAGTGCACGGGACACTTGGCGCACGTGGGCTTCTTTTCCTGGAACGGGCAGCGGGCCAGCCGCTCCCGGGCATAGGCCGCGAGGTCGCGGCACTCGGCGCAGGGTCCGTCGGCGGGGCCGTGGTGGGCGCGGCAGTACAGGCGAATCATCGCCTCGACCGTCCGCGCCTCGCGGTCCAGCCTGCCCGTGATGCCGACCACGCTACAGGACCCGCTCGATGTCATCCAGGTGCTCCCGGCGATGGTTGGCGCGAGACAGGTTGAAGGGCTGGCCGATGGCCAGCACCTGGGCCAGCGTCTCCTCCGGCATCGCCTCGACGCCCCGATCGGCCCGCTCCGCCATCTCCAGCGCCAGCCGGGCGGCGGTGCGCGGCGGCATCTCGAGCATGAGGAGTTTGCCGGCGTCGTTGATCCAGTCGATATGGGGCGGCTCCCAGTCCTCCCCGGAGGGCGCCACCCCGCCCGCCCACTTGTCCGTGAGGACCACCGCACGGGCATCCCAAAAGGCCATGTGCGCCAGGACCGCGGAGACGGTCCAGCCGGCCGGCATCGGGCGGCGGAGATCCTCGTCGGTCAGGCGCTCGACCAGGGCCCGCAGGCGGGCGCGTTCGGCGTCGTTCTCGGCGACAGAGGGGCGATCCACGGCTTTCCTCCCGGTCACGGTATGCGGCGGCGCGCAGGGTAGGGGTGGGGAAAGGGAGGGGTGGTGGAGTGGCGGAGCAGGGCGCGGCGCAGAGGCTCGGCACGCTCCTGCGTATGGTACGCGGACTGAGGTGCAGGGGCAAGGACAAATGTCTTCCCTACGCCCCCGATGCGGCGGTGGCGCGCCGCACCGGGGGCGTGGATGCGCGGCGTCAGCGCATGATGATCGGCACGGTCACCGTGTAGCCAGGGCTCCCTGCCAGGGCATAGTACGACAGGTGGCAGATACCC
>JAAZBQ010000029.1 GCA_012513725.1 Chloroflexota bacterium | reverse complement strand
GAAAAGCCCAGCTCGTCATCCACCGTGTCCGTGTCCCGCTCCAACACGTCCTCGAGCACCGCGTCCGTCACCGTCGACGTCGTCGAGGCCAGCTGCGAGACGTACGCCTTGAGTTCGTCCACCGTCGCGTAGGCCATCGGTTATCGCCCCTTGTCGTTCGGCGGCCGGCGCGCCTTGTCTCTCGGGGGCGCCTCCTCCGCCGGGGCCAGCCCCCGCCGCCGGGCCTCCTCCTCGGTCAGCTGCACGCTCACCCCCCGCCCCAGCGGGTAGGACTGCAGTGGGCCCCGCCGGGCCGCCGTCACCCGTTCGTCTATCGCCACCACGTTCGAGGGCCCCCCGCACGTGCACCCCGCCGCCCCGCATACCGGGCAGCGCCCCCGGATCGTCCTGGACGTGATCAGCATCTCACTTCCTCCCGTACCGCTCCCGGTACGTCTCCGCTTCCTCCGGCCGGCACTGGACGTAGCGGCCCCGGCCCACCTGGATCCGGATCATCCGCCCCTTTTCGGTCAGCCGCGCCGCGGCCGCCTCCTCCTGGGCCACGTCCCCGCGCCGCGCCACCCCCACCCCGAACCGGTGGTACAAGAGCATCGCCCGCCCCGGCGTCCGGGTGTTCCACAGGTGCGGGACCGTCAGGTAGAGCGCCTCCGATCGCAACAGCGCCCGGAGTAGCGCCACCTGTTCGTCCCAGCCCTGGAACCGGCGCCACTCCTCCGCCCACAGCCCGAACAGCCCCTCCACCGCCGGGCCCTTGCGCCAGAACAGCATTCCGGAGTTGTGGTAGAGGAGCCAGGGCACCCCGCACCAGTTCGCCGTCCACTGGGTCTCCGCCGCACCGGCGATCGAATCGGCCAGGGTCCGGGTCTCCGTCTCCGCCACCACGAACTCCCAGCGCTCCAGGAGGTCGAACCCCTTCGCCGGGTCCCGCCGGAAGGCCGAGTCCGCGTCGACGTACAGCGTCTCCGCCCAGGGGCTCAGCCCGTACAGGAGGGGCTTCACCCGGCCCGCCAGGAACTGGTAGCCCGCCTTGCGCTCCGGATCAAAGGGCTCCACGTCCGGCGTGCACACCTCCACCCCGCGCATCCCGCAAAAGTGCGCCGCGGCGTCCGCGTCCCCCACCACCAGCACCGGCAGGTCCGCCAGCCGCCACAGCGAGGCCATGCTCGCCTCGGCCTGCTCGATCGCCGCCTGCCCCCAGGCCATGTACACGACACCGCGACTCGTCATCGCTCCCTCCGGAAGGCGATCGTATAATCGCGCATCCCCAGGCACCGCCAGGCCGCCCCCGAGTCCCCTCGGGCCGCGTCATCGCGCTCGGCGCACCACCACTCCGTCACCGCCCGGGCCACCCCGGTGATGCTCGGGAACCACATGTCATGCAGGGCGATCACGCCCCCGACCTGCACCCGGGGCGCCCAGTCCGCCAGGTCGTGTTGCACCCCCGTGTACGAGTGGTCCCCATCCACGAACAGGAAGGCGATCTCGCCCGCCCACTGACGCGCCGCCTCGTGGGAGGGCACCGCCAGGAGCCGCGGGGGCCGCAGCCCTACCCGCTCGAGGTGCGCCCGCCACTTGTCCGGCGTGGCCTGCTCCACCCCGTTGGGCAGGGGCACGAACGGATCCACCGTCGTCACCGTCGCCCCCCACATGCGCGCCGCCTGCACCAGGAGCGCCGTCGTGCGCCCCATGTAGCAGCCGATCTCCACGATCTGGCCCTTCCTCCGGGCCAGCCGGTAGAGGAACCGCGCCTCCCCCCGGCGGTACTGCCCCGGGATCCGCCAGGCCACCGTGACCGCCCGCTCCACTTCCAGCGCCGTCGGGCCGCTCATTGGGGCGCCCCTTCCCGCCGGGCCGCCCGGTGGTCGTGGAACACGAACTTGGCCTCCTTGCGCTTGTGCGTGTTCCAGGGCTCCCGTACCGCCACCATCCGCACCGGGTTCCGGTACACCGCCCTCATGAGCGCCATCTGGTCGTGCTTGCCCCAGCGCGTCCACTCGGCGTGCCAGGCCTGGAACAGCGCCCGGGCCCGCTCGCTCCGCCGGAACAGGATCACGCCCGAGTTCCAGTACAGGAGCTCGCCGCCGTTCGTCTCCTGGCGCGTCGCCGCCACCTCCCGCCGGTCCAGGTGGGGCCAGGTCTGCTGCGAGAACACCCGCACCGGATCCTGCGAGAGCACCACGTCCGCGTACCGTAAGAGCCCGAATCCCGGCTCCGGATCCACCAGCACCCGGGTGTCCGCGTCCAGGAACAGCGTCTCCCGGAACGGGCTCAGGGAATACATCCGCGTCTTTTGCGCCCGCGCCCCCCGGTCCGCCTCCGGGTGGATGATCATGTGGTCCGCCCCCTCCAGGGGCGCGTCGCTCACGACCGCCACCGGCAGCGCCGGCGCCACGGCGTGCAGCGAGTCGATCGACTCGAGGCACTGCTCCCGGGCCCGCTCGCCATAGGCCACGTACAGCGCCCCCCGGTCGGCGATCAGGCGCCGGAACGCGATCATCACCCCGTCCCGCTCCACCTCCGCCCAGTCCGAGTTGCGCCAGTCGTCCACCGCCTCCCGCACCTCGGGCCGCGAGAGGGCTGGGTTGTGGGGCTCGCCATAGTCGTGCACGCACAGCGCCCCGCCCGGCCCCACCTTGGGCGTCCAGTCCGCCAGGTCCCGGGTGCACTCCTCGTACGAGTGCCCGGCATCCACGTGCACCAGTTCCACCGTCTCGCCAAACTCCGGCGCCACCTCTTCGGTCTTGCCCTGGAGGAGCTCCGCCCGCACCCCGAGCCGCTCGAGGTTCGCGCGGCACGCCTCCAACGTCGCCCCCTGGTAGCCCCGGTGGCTCATGTCGCCCCAGGCGTCCACGCCCCACAGGCGCATGCCCGGGTGCTCCAGCCCCATCGCCGCGAGCGAGCGCCCGTGAAAGCAGCCCAGCTCCACCGCGCTCCCCGCCGAGCGCGCCATCCGCGTCAAGACGGCCAGCTCCGGCCCGGTCATCAGCCCCGGAATGCCCTTCAGTTCCTTGGGGATCATCCGCTATCCTCTGGGCCGCCCCCGCCCGACCCGAGTCTGCTCGGGCAGGGGCGGCCTGTTACTAGGCTCGGGATCAGGACCCTGCGCTCAGCGGCACAGAAATAAAGGCGGATGGACGGATGACTCCGAACGCCATCCGGCATTCTGCCAGGACCGCCACCATGTTCCGGATAAAGAAATCCGAGTGGCTGTCACTGACCTGGATCGAGGCCTGCTCGCGATCCCAGAGCACTGCCTTGCGCCAGTCGCCCAAGATCGCGGTGCCCTCGGTCACCGCCTCGCTCTCGACCACCGGGTAGCGCCACAGACGCGCCACGCCGCCCTCGGCCGGCCCACCGTAGTAGAAGCGTTTCTCTTCGTCCTGCAGCAGGTCGATGGTCTCCGCGTCGTTGGGGTGCACCAGCCAGGCCGTCGGCCGGCTCTTGCCCGTCACCCGCAGCGCCGTCACGGCCTTGCGCGCCGTGGTCAGGAGGTCCGTGCTCCAGTCCTGCGTGAGTACACCCGAGGTCTCCAGGATCCCCACGAAATCCTCGCCGTCGGTGCTCGAGCCATCTCCGGCGATGATCTGGTCCTCCAGGTGCTCCTCGAGGTCCTCCCGCAGCTCGCTGTCGATCAGCCCCCGCAGCTGCGAGGCGTCCGAGAGCGCCCGGCGCGTCGCCGGGATCCACACCGCGATCGTCTTCACCGGCTCCTGGACCTTCTCGAAGGTCATCGCCCCCTCGGGCTTGGTCCCCGAGTCACCGGCGGTAGCCGTCGCTTCACCCACCACCGTCGCCTGGGTCACCTGGGCGGTCTGGCGCACAAACTCCACCAGGTCGCTCTGGGTCTGGCGCACGGAGATCAGGTTGCGCACGGTCAGGGGCCTCCGCCCCAAGGCCTCATAGATCCCGGTATAGTCGGTCTGCACGAACGCGCCGGCCGACGTCACCGACTCTCCCGTCAGGAGGGTCTTGAACATCACCGGGGGCGAGATCAAGCCCTTGCTCCCCTCGGGGAACTTGCCCCCGGGGGCCACGTGCTTGAACCAGTCCTGGAAGGCCTGCGCCTCCACGAACTGCTGGCCCAAGGTCTTGCCCTGGCCTGCCGGCGACGGAGCCCCGCCCTTGCCGCCGTCCTTCGGATCCACCAGGTCAGCGCCCAGCTCGAGGATCTGCTTGCGCATCGCCTCGTCGCCCTCGAGGTCCTTGATCTGGGCCTTGTAGCCCTTGGCCTCCTCGAGGTAGCCGGCCACCTTCTGGCGCTCCTCGCCGCTCAGATCGCGCTCCGCCTTCTCCGCGGCCTCGCACACCGCCGAGGCGGCCTTGAGCGCAGTCTGCAGCTTTTCCTTCAGCTCTTTGATGTTCACTTCACACCTCGATACCCGCATCCATTAGCTCGATCGCCACCCGCGCCGCCAGCGTGCTCGCGCCGGGCTCCTCGGGCTTGCCGTCGCCGGCCTCGCCCTTGGCCCCGCCTTCAACGTCGTCGGGCGTATCGTCATGGAGGCACTTGGCCCCCAGTTCGACCAACATATCGTGGAGCTCCTGGAGGGCGTCCTCCCGCCCCTCGCCGGCCAAAGCGGCCTTGAGCCCCCGCACGGAGATCAGCTCCGTCTCCGGGTTCACCCCGAACAGGCAGGGCCCCACCTCGAGGAGGTCCACCTCCTCCAGCTCGTACACGTAGCGGGGCTCTACCCCGTCCCCGTTGTCCACCTGTTTGCCCCGCACCACGTCGTAGGCAAAGGAGAACTCGGCCAGGGTCCCGGCTCGCATCCGCTTCCAGACCCGCCGGGCATAGTCCTCCT
>JAAZBQ010000292.1 GCA_012513725.1 Chloroflexota bacterium | reverse complement strand
CCGCTTCTGGACGCGAACGTCCGCTTCTGGACGCCTTGGCCGCACCCGCGTATAATCGCCCCACGACGACGCCGACCGCGGCGGGCGTTCTTGCCCCGCCGCGCGTTTCGCCATCCACTCGGCACCCGAGGAGGTCCAGCGTGTCGGAACTCGCCCAACTCCACGACCAGGTCCGCTCCTGCCCACTCTGCCGCCTGAGCAACACCCGCACCCTGGCGGTGCCCGGAGAGGGACCCGAGGGCCCCCAGATCCTGTTCGTTGGCGAGGCTCCCGGCTACCACGAGGACCAGCAGGGCCGCCCCTTTGTGGGGGCCGCCGGCCAGTTCCTAGAGAGCCTCTTGGGGTCGATCGACCTGCGTCGTACGGACGTGTACATCACGAACATCGTCAAGTGCCGTCCGCCGGACAACCGGGACCCCCAGCCCGACGAGATCGCTGCCTGCCGCCCGTACCTGGATCGGCAGATCGCCCTCTTGGAGCCCCGGCTGGTGGTGACCCTGGGCCGACACTCGATGCAGATCGCGTTTCCGGGCGCCACCATCTCGCGCATCCACGGACAGCCCAAGCGCATCGGCGACGTCGTCTACCTGCCCATGTTCCACCCTGCGGCGGCACTCCATCAGCAGCGGTACCGGTCCCTGATCGAGGAGGATTTCCTCAAGATCCCGGCGCTCCTCGCCGAGCTGAGCACCGTGGAGCCGGAGGACGATCCCGATGAGGCGCCGGAACAGCTCTCCTTATTCTAGCGCACGGAGGTTTCCTTGGCGGCGAGTAAACTCCGCATAGTCGCCCTCGGCGGCCTGGGCGAAATCGGCCGCAACATGCTGGTTTTCGAGTACGATGAGCGCCTTCTCATCGTTGACTCGGGGCTCATGATCCCCGAGAACGACATGCTGGGCGTCGATATCGTCATCCCCGATCTCTCCTACGTCTACGAGCGGGCAGATCAGGTGGTGGGGGTGGTCGTCACCCACGGCCACGAGGACCACACCGGCGCCCTGCCCTACCTCCTGGATCGGGTCCAGGCGCCGGTGTACGCCACCCGCCTGACCCGCGGCCTCATCGAGGTCAAGCTCCGGGAGGCCAAGCTCACCGGCGTGGACCTGCACACCATCGACCCCAGCGACGTCGTGATGCTGGAGCCCTTTTGCGTGGAGTTCTTTCGCGTCAGCCACTCCATCCCCGATGGGGTGGGGCTGGCCATCTCCACGCCGGTGGGCCTGGTGGTGCACTCGGGGGATTTCAAGTTCGACCACAGCCCGGTGGACGGCCGACCGACGGATTTCGGCCGCCTGGCCGAGTTGGGCGCCCGGGGCGTGCTCCTGCTGCTGTCGGACTCCACGAACGCCGAGTCGCAGGGCTACACGCCCTCCGAGCAGTCGCTGGGCGAGACCCTGGCCCGCTCCATCGCCCAGGCCCAGGGCCGCGTGCTGGTGGCCACCTTTGCCTCCAACATCTCGCGCCTCCAGCAGGTGATGGATATTGCCGCGCAACACGGGCGGCGGGTGGCCGTGGTGGGGCGCAGCATGGTGAACAACGTGCGCATCGCCCGGGAACTGGGCTATCTCCGCGCCTCCGAGGACACGCTCCTCAGCGTCGAGCAACTCGAGCGGTTGCCCGATCACGAGGTGGTGCTCATCTGCACGGGGAGCCAGGGGGAGCCTACCTCGGCCCTGGTGCGCATGGGCCAGGGCACCTTTCGCTCCGTCAGCGTGCGCCCCGGCGACACGGTGATCGTCTCCGCCAGCCCCATCCCGGGGAACGAGGAGATGGTGAACCGCACGCTGGACAACCTCTGCCGGCTGGGCGCCGACGTCTTTTACGACGAGGTGCTGGACGTGCATGTCTCAGGACACGCCAGCCAAGAAGAACAAAAGATGATGATCAACATCATCCGACCGCAGTACTTTATCCCCATCCATGGGGAGTACCGGCACCTCGTGCTGCATGCCAAGCACGCCCGGCAGTGCGGCATCCCCCGGGAACGTATCTTTATCCTGGAGACCGGCGATTTCCTGGAGCTGGACGCCGCGGGCGGCGAGGTGGTGGACCGGGCCGGCGGGAACTATGTGTTCGTCGACGGACTGGGAATCGGCGACGTGCGAGAGACGGTGCTAGACGACCGGCGCCACCTCTCGCGCAACGGCTTTCTCATCGCCGTGGTCGCCGTGGACAAGTACACGGGCGGGCTGATCGGCCAGCCGCAGATCGTCACCCGGGGGTTCATCGACGAGGGCGAGAGCAACGGCCTCCTGGAGCGCGCCCGCGACGAGGTGGCGCAGGTGGTCGGCCAGGGAGGGACCCGCTCCGAGCTGGTCGCCCGCATCGACAACTGCCTGCGGCGGTTCGCCCGCCAGGAGACCGGTCGCCGCCCGATGATCGTCCCGGTGGTCACCCGGGTCTGAGGCCGCTTCGCCCATCCTTCGTCCGCCGCACCCGTCACGGAGCAGGGCCATCATGGCACGACGCAAGAGCACATCCCCGAAAAAGGCCCCGCCCAAGTCCGCCGCGGGCACGGCGTCGACCCGATCCTCGGGCCGCGGTTCCGCCAAGTCCTCAGGCCGACGGCCGGCAACTTTGCGGGCGCGTACGACGGCCCGCCGGTCGTTCGACTGGGCTTTTTGGCGGCGCCTGCGGGTGCCGGGAACCCCGGCCCAGCGGGCCTGGGCGGGCGGTTTTCTGCTCCTGATCGTGGCCGGCCTCCTGTTCCTGGGCCAGCTCGCCGGGCATCGCGAACACCTGGCCGCCGGCCTCATCGCCCGCCTCCATGTAGCGCTGGGATGGGGCGCCTACGCCGTGCCCCTCGCCCTCGCTGCGGTGGGCGGCTGGCTCATCGCATTGGGCCTTGGGTACCGGATACGGGTGCCCTGGCTGCGCCTGGTGGGCGTGGGGATCCTGTTGGCCATCGCTTTGGGGCTCACCCAACGGTTCGGCGGGCTGCCGACCACCCAGGTGGGACTCGCTCGGGGGGGCGGGGCCGCCGGCCACTGGCTGGATACTACCCTCTCCGCCGCGCTGGGCGGGGCGGGCGCGGCGATCGTGCTGATCGCCGTGGGCCTGGTGGCGCTCAGTCTGGCCCTGGAGATCACGCTCTCCGAGGTGCTGGGCGCCGTGGCGCTCCTGGCGCGCGGGTGGCGGGAGGCCTGGGCCCGGATCCGGGTCGAGCGCGCCACGCCGGCCCCCGCCACGCTGCCCCTGCCCCTGACGGCTCCGTCGCCGGCGCCCGCCCGCCCGGCGGACGAACCGGTGCCCGACAGTGCCGAGGAGCCTGCTCCTGCGCCCCCGCGTCCCCGTCCCCAGGCACCCCTGGCGGAGGAGGCCCCCGCGGTTGCTCCCCCGCCGGCCAAGGGCAAGCAGGCTAAGGTCGCCCCCCCTGTGCCGGAGCCGCCCGCCGAGCCGGAAGACCTGCCCGCCTGGCAGGTGGAGCCGGGACCCTGGGACGTGCCGCGGGTCGAAGATGTGCTCAGGGCCTACCGGGACGGACACGTGAACGTCTCCGAGCTGCGGGCCCGCTCGCGGCTCATCGAGCATACTCTGGTGTCCCTCGGGGTACCGGTGTCCGTCGTGGAGGTGAACCCCGGCCCCGCCGTGACGCAGTTCGGCCTGGAACCCGGCTACACCGAGCGCAAGGACCGCCAGGGGCGCACCACCCGCTCCAAGGTTAAGGTCAGCCGCATCCAGGGCCTCTCCAACGACCTGGCGCTGGCCCTGGCCGCCTCGCCCATCCGCATCGAGGCGCCCGTGCCCGGCAAGAGCGTGGTGGGGGTCGAGGTGCCCAACTCTGAGGCCGCGCTGGTGGGCCTGCGGGGCGTGCTGGAATCGCCCGAGTACCGGGCGATGCGCTCGCCGCTGGCCGTTGGGCTGGGGCGCGACGTCTCCGGCGAGGCGGTGGTGGCCGACCTCGCATCGCTGCCCCACCTGCTGATCGCCGGCTCTACCGGGGCGGGCAAGAGCGTTTGCGTGAACGCGTTGATCGCCTCGCTCCTGTGCCGCAACTCGCCCGAGGTCCTGCGCCTCCTGATGGTGGATCCCAAGCGGGTGGAGCTCTCCGGGTACGACGGCATCCCCCACCTCCTGACGCCGGTGGTGGTGGATATGAGCCGCGTGATGGGGATGCTGCAGTGGCTCCTGCGGGAGATGGACCAGCGCTACGAGCGCCTGGCCGAGGCGGGCGCCCGCCACATCGGTGGCTATAACGAGATCGCCACCCGGCGCTCCGAACCCACCATGCCCTACATCGTCTGTTTCATCGACGAGCTCGCCGACCTGATGATGGTCTCCTCCGACGAGGTGGAGCGGGCACTCTGCCGCCTGGCCCAGATGGCCCGCGCCACGGGCATCCACCTGGTGGTGGCCACCCAGCGCCCCTCGGTGGACGTGGTGACGGGGCTCATCAAGGCGAACTTTCCCGCCCGGCTGGCCTTTGCCGTCACCTCGCAGACCGATTCCCGGGTCATCCTGGATACCCCGGGGGCCGAGCAACTCCTGGGCCGGGGCGATGCCCTGTTCATGGCGCCCGACTCCGCCAAGCTGGCCCGCATCCAGGGGTGCTGGGTCGCCGACGAGGAGTTGCGGACCCTGGTCAAGCATTGGAAGGCCCAGGCCAAGACGCTGCCCGGCGGCGCGGCGCGCCTGCCGGACGGCCGGCTCGTCCAGCAGCCCCTGTGGGGTGAGGAGGACGAGCGGGCCAAGGCCGATGCGGATCCCCTCCTAGAGGAGGCCATCGCCATCGTCACCTCCCAGGGGCGGGCCTCGACTTCCTTCCTGCAGCGCGCGCTGGGCATCGGCTACACCCGCGCCTCGCGGATCATCGAGACGCTGGAGGCCCGGGGCATCGTGGGGCCCCAGCCGGAGGGCAACCGGGCCCGGGAGGTCCTGGTGGGCGGCTCGGAGGACGACGAGGCGGAGGATGCCGCCGACTAAAGTCCTGTCGCCTGGTGCTCTAGTCGGGTATACTATGCCCAGCAGGGTATGTAT
>JAAZBQ010000291.1 GCA_012513725.1 Chloroflexota bacterium | reverse complement strand
TGCGTGCACCCCTCCATGGGCGACGCCTCCCTATGGGCAGATCTGCCCCCCCAGGCGACCCAGTTGTGGAACGGCCTGCGGGGCGGCCTGATCGCCCCGGCCGCCGACATGGAGCTGGCCGGCCTCAGCCCCGACGCCTATGTGGCGCTCTGGGCCGAGCGGGGCGCCGATCCGGCGCTGATCGGCGGCCGCCCCTACTATGCCCACGAGTTGGCCGGCCGCTATGCGTTTTCGACGGAAGATCACGAGGCCGCCCGGGACGACCTGCGGCAGCGGGTGCGTTTTCTGGTGGAGGACGCCCCGGCGTTGGCCAGTGCCATCAACCCCGAGGCGCCGATCCGTAGCCACGACCTTTCTGACGGCTACCGCCAGAGCACCGGCGGCGCCGCCCAGGGCCTCACGCCGCTGGCCAACTGCGGCATGAACCTCCTGCGCGCGCCGGTGATGGCGGTGGATTTCGGTCCGGGCCGTGGGCGCCTGATTCTCTCGCAACTACTCACCGCCGGGCGGCTGGCCGAGGGCCATGGGGAGCCGGGCCTCTACGGCCTGCGTCCCGATCCGGCCGCCCAGCAAGTTGTCCTGAACATGATGGCCCGTGCGTTGGCCGAGTAGCCGGGCGACAACGGGTCGCCCGCGTACGATAGGAGCACGTCCATGTTGAGCTGGCTGTCCGACTATCCTGCCCTGCCCGACGTCTGGGGCGAGGGCGCCCTCTTTGCCTTTTCCGGGATCGACGGGGAGACGAACGCCTCCTCAGAGTTCGTGGCTACGTACTGGCGGGAGCCGTATGGCCTCCTCTTCCACACGCCCCGGCGGCGCATCCTGGAGGTGCACCTCTCCGGGCGCGGCGTCACCCGGGTGGCAACCGGCGACGTGTACGCCGTCGAGGCGCCCAGCGGCAGCCTCCTCGCCACCTTTTCTGCCTGGCATACGATCATCGGGGTGACCCCCGACGACGCCCGGATGGTGCTTCGCCTGGAGGACGGGCCCGAGGCCGAGCAACGCGACGGGTTGTGGATCTCCGAGGACCCGGAGCACGGCGACGTGCTGGTCGGCGCCCAGGACGGGCATCGCTTCTCCTTGGCGTACGGCGCCTCCGTCGAGGAGGCCACCCGGCGCGCCAGGGAGGGCCTGCAGCAGAGCCTCGGGAAGATCGTCGCCGCGCGGATGGCCCTCTACCGCGAGGTCCCCGCGCTGGAGGATCCCGACCGCCACCGGCTCCTGCAGAAAGCCGTGAGCATCATGAAGGTGAACACTCTCTCGCCGGAGGGGGCCATCACCCGGCACTGGTCCACGCCTGATCGGGTGCCGCACAAGCATCTGTGGCTGTGGGACTCGGTGTTCCATTCCCTGGCCATGGACCGTCTGCGGCCCGCGCTGGCCTGGGAGTTCCTGGCCGCCATGCTCGACGTCCAGCGCCCCGACGGCATGATCCCCCACATGAACACCGTCGCCGGCCAGGGCTCGCCGATCACCCAGCCGCCGATCCTGGCCTGGGGGGTGTGGGAGAACTATCGCGCCCTCGGCGAGGCCGAGCACCTGCGCGAGGCGCTGCCCCGCCTGGAGGCCTACCTGCGCTGGGACGTGGAGAACCGGGATACGAACGGCAACGGCCTTCTGGAGTGGCACATCGAGGCGAACGAGCGCTCCCGCTCCGGCGAGTCGGGGCTGGATAACTCGCCCCGGTTCGACGCGGCGACGCTCCTGGACGCCGTCGACTTTTCCGTCTTTGCCGCCCGCGACATGGGGTACGTGGCGCGCATCGCCCGCGAGTTGGGCGACACGGCGCGCGCCGAGGAGTGGGAGGCACGCTCGCAGGCGCTCTCGGCCCGGGTGCACGAGTACCTGTGGCACGAGGAGGACGGGTTCTACTATGATCGGGGCATGGATGGTGAGTGGTCGCGGGTGCGCGCGGTGACGGGGCTCCTGCCGCTCCTCCTCGACGACATCCCCGCCGAGCGCGTCGATGTTTTGGTCGATACCCTGCTGGATCCGGCGCACTTTGGTACCGCGTTTCCGGTGCCCAGTGTAGCGGCCTCGCACCCCGAGTTCTCCACCGATATGTGGCGCGGCGCCACGTGGCTGAACCTGAACTACCTCGTCTTCCTCGGCCTCCAGGCCCAAGGCCGTGACGCCGAGGCGAGCCGCCTGGCAGAGGCGTCCCTCGCCTTCGTGGACAAGTACTATCGCGAGTACGGCGTGCTGTTCGAGTTCTATGACAGCCGCGACATCGTGCCGCCCCCCGAGTGCGAGCGCAAGGGGCCCCGCCGCGGACCGTACGACATCCGCGTCAAGATGGATTCCATCCGCGACTATCACTGGACGGCGGCCGTGACGGCCATCCTGCTGCTCGATGGCTACGAGATCGCCGCGCTGTAGAGCGATCGTCGGGGCCGGAGCACCTCCGGCCCCGACGCCCAGACCATCCAACCCATCGATCGGAGAAACGACATGCCCACGGAGCGGCCCGCCGCATCCCCTGCAGGTTCGCGCCCCAACATCGTGCTCATCATGGCCGACGACATGGGCTACTCGGATATCGGCTGCTACGGCTCCGAGATCCGCACCCCGACCCTCGACCGCCTGGGCGCTGGCGGCGTGCGGTTCACCCAGTTCTACAACTGCGCCCGCTGCTGCCCGACCCGGGCCTCGCTCCTGACGGGCCTCTACCCCCACCAGGCGGGGGTCGGTCACATGGTGGCCAACCTCGGCACGCCGGCCTACCAGGGCTACCTCCGCGACGACTGCGTGACGATCGCCGAGGTGCTGCGCGAGGCCGGCTACCGCACGATGATGTCGGGCAAGTGGCACGTCGGCGGGGCCTACACCCTCGGCTCAGAGTGGCACCCGGGTGCGCCTGACGCGCCGCTGCCGGTCGGCCGCGGGTTCGACGAGCACTATGGCACCCTGGCCGGCGCGGGCTCCTATTTCCGTCCCCACACGTTGATCGAGAACGAGACCTGGATCGAGGTCCCCGACGACGGGTTCTACTACACGGACGCCATCAGCGACCGGGCGGCGGCCATGATCGGTAACGCCGCCGGCGCCGACCAGCCCTTCTTCCTGTACGTGGCCTACACGGCGCCCCACTGGCCCCTGCAGGCCTGGGATGAGGACATCGAGCGCTATCGCGGGCGCTATCGCGACGGGTGGGACGCCCTGCGCACCGCGCGTCACGAGACCCTCA
>JAAZBQ010000290.1 GCA_012513725.1 Chloroflexota bacterium | reverse complement strand
TCATGGCCACGCCCACCTCGATCCCCCGCTCGGCCAGCGTCGCCAGGGCCTCGAACCTTCGGGAGGAGGCCGGCGCGCCGGGCTCCAACTGGAGCGCCAGGTCGTCGTGCGGGGTGGTGATGGTAAAGGACACCGACGCCCGGGCGCGGGCGTGGATCTCGGCCAGGATGTCTGCGTCGCGGAGGATCAGGTCGCTCTTGGTGAGGAGGTGCAGGGGAAAGCCGTGCCGGGCGATGACCTGCAGCGCCCGAGCGGTGAGGCGGTAGTCGGCCTCCACAGGGGTGTAGGGGTCGCTCATTGAGCCGGTGCCGATGAGGCCCTTGGCGCGCTTCCGCGGCAACTCATCCTCGAGGCGTTCGATGGCGTTCACCTTGACCAGCACGTCATCGAAGTCCTCGATGCCATAGCACTCGCTGCGCGAATCGCAGTAGATGCACTGGTGCTGGCAGCCCCGGTAGATGTTCATGTTGTACTTGATGCCGAACATCCCATCGGGCCTGGTGATGTGGGCCAGGAGCGTCTTGGCCTGGATCTCGCGGATCATGGCGAGTGCTCACCCCTCCGGCTGTGGGCCGAGGCTCACTCGGTGTTCTTGGCGTTCTTGCCGCCGACGAGCCCGAACCGCCCGCCCAGCCGGCGCACGATCCAGTTGTTCAGCACCTTGTTGGCGCCGGCGGTCAAGCGCTCGATCTGATGCAGGATGTCTCCCTGACCCTCCCAGTGCTCGCGCAGGATATCCTCCCCCGCGGTGCCCAGGACGGCGACGACGCGAGTCAGCACAAAGGCAATAGCGATGGTGTCATCGGTCAGGCCGATGGGCAGGATGAAATCGGGCACCAGATCGAGCGGCGCGATCACATAGGCGCTGGCGCCGATGAGTTGCTTCTTGAGAGAGCCGTCCACCCGCGGGTCGCGCAGGAGGCGAATGAGGAGCGCAAAGAGATCGGGAAGGAGGAGCAGGTACTCGCGCCGTTTGCCCCCCATGCGGTGGCGATCCAGCCAGTTGCCGACGCGACGGCGAAGCCGGGAGTAAAAGTGCTCGGCGCGTTCCACTTCACCGGTCAAGACTACTTTGACCGGAACCTCGTTCTCGTGCTGTTCGTCCATGCTCACCTCATCACCCTTGATCCCTCCACCCGCCCCGTCAAGTATACGGTGAGGCTTGGCGCCGGTCAACGTGACTCTGCCGCCAGCGCAGCAGAGGGGTGAGCGGCCCAGGCGAGGCCGCACGCCGTCGGGCGGTTCACGGCTGTTTCGGGCCCAGCCCGAGCTCTACCGCGCGCACCGCCAGGTCTACGCGGCTGTCGGCGCCCCACCGTGCGGAGAGATCCCGGAGGACCCGCCGCACGGTGCGTTGGGAGAGGTACAGGGCCGCGCCGATCTCGGCGTCGGTTTTGCCCGCTGCGAGCTCACGGAGGACGCCCTGTTCCCGCTCGTCGAGCGCCTCGCCCTCGGCGACGCGTTCCACGAGTGAGCCCGGGAACCACGTGCCCCCGTCTGCCACCTGCCGGGCGGCTCGGAGCACCACGGCGGGGGAAACATCCTTCACCAGGTATCCGCCGGCGCCGGCGTCCAGAAGCTCGCGAACCCGCGCATCATCGTCGTACGCCGTCAGCACCAGAACGCGGGTGCCCGGTCTGTGCCCCGCGAGGTGGCGCACCACCTCGGCAGCGGGCGGCCCCGGCATGTTCAGGTCCAGCACGAGCAGGCGGGGGCGCAGGGTGAGGGCGAGGTCGAGCGCCTCGTAGGCGTCCGAGGCCTCGCCGACGACCCGCAGCCCCGCATCGCGGGTAAGCGTGGCGCGGATGCCATCGCGCATCAGGGGGTGGTCGTCTGCCAGGACGACGGTAATCGGCTCAGCCATCGGGCTCCTCCTGCGTGGTGATCGGCAGCGTCACCGTCAGCCTGGTGCCCACGCCGGGGCGGCTGGCGACGGCCAGCGCGCCGCCGAGGCTGGCGACGCGCTCCTCGAGCCCGGCCAGGCCATAGTGGGCACCGCGGGCCAGATCGCCGAGCCGCTCGGGCGGGGCAAACCCCCGGCCATCGTCCTCGACGGTGAGGGCCACCCGGCCCCCGCCCTCCTCCACGCGCACGGCCACCAGGCGGGCATCGGCGTGCCGCGCGACGTTGCGCAGCGCCTCCTTGGCGGCGCGAAAGAGGCACAGCTCCGCCGGCAGCGGCAGCCGGAGCGAGAGAGGGATGTCGAGCGTCACCGGCGGCAGGCGACCGGGGAACTCCTCCTCGAGTCGGGCGGCCGCGCCGGCCAGTGCGGCGGAGAGCCCCTCGGGGGCGGGGCCTGCGGGGCGCAGATCGCGGACGGTCCCCCGCAGAGCCTCGGCGATGCGGCGAAGCTCGCTTCGTACCGCCTCTGCCCGTTCGGGGAAGGCAGGGCCGTCCTCTGGCGACTCGGCCTGCCATTCGGCCAGGCGGTAGCGGAGGCCCAGGATAT
>JAAZBQ010000028.1 GCA_012513725.1 Chloroflexota bacterium | reverse complement strand
TCGGCGAGCTCGGGCGCCTCCCGGAAGCGGGCGGCGGGTTCCGCCGAGGGCTGTAGGTCTGGACTGGCCTCTGGAGCGGTGGTAGGCGCCGCCGTCGGTTCGGATGCGGGCAAAGGCTCGGGCGTGGCGGCGGGGACCGTGCAGGCCCCGGCCACGGTGGCGGCCACGACGAGGGTGGAAACGCGCAGGAACTCACGGCGGAAGACGGATGTCATGATCGATTCCTTCTCAGCACGATGGTGCTGGCTGCTGCTACATGACCGGCCGTTCGGGAGGGTGGGGACTCTGCTACGGAGTCTACGGCGGATCAGTGCATAGGCTCCGTCCCTTCTGCCCTGAGGGCTGACGAGGCGAGTGGGCGATCGGCAGGCGACTGCCCACTCGGCCCGGAGCGCTCGCCCAGTGCCAGGGCCAGCTCATCTGCCATAAGGCGTGCCGCCTGCGCAAGCTCCCCCGCCACCCGCTCGCGGTGTTCACCCACGTAGCGGCTGAGGGGCATCGAGAGGCACAGTGCTGCCCAACAGCGACCATCGGGAGCCAGAACCGGCGCGGACAAGAGCTGAGCCTGCCCGTCACCCGTCTTCCGGAAGAACAATCCCCCTGCGCGCACATGCGCAAGGGCGTCCTCCAGCTCCTCCCGGCTGTCGATGCCGTCCCACTCCTGGCCAGGCAGCCCATGCTGCCGAATGACCTCATCGAGTTCCCCGTGGGAGAGATGGGCGAGTAGGACCGGTCCGCTGCCCCCATCGTAGAGGCGGCGATGTTCAACAGCCCGACTGCTCACGGCAACGGTCTGCGTGGACTCCACCCGAGCGATGATGAGGCGCTGGCCGTCGCGCAGCACGGCGGCGTGGACGGTCTCCCCGATCCGCTCGGAGAGGTGCCGGACCACCTGTTCGGCAACGTGCTGCAGGGTATCCCCGCGCACGACGGGTTCCGCCCAGGCGATCAGGCGAGGGCCGATGGCGTAGCGTCGCTGGGGATCCCGCACGACGAGACCGAGTTGCTCGAGGCTGGCCAGGATGTTGTGGACGGTGGTCTTGCTCAGTCCGGTCTGCTGAACGACACCACTGAAAGTAGGCGCATTCCGGGCGACGAGGTCCAGGATAAGGGTCGCGCGGTCAAGAACTTGGATCGTAGCGTCCTTGAGGGGTGATAGTTCCATATTATGGAACCGGTTCCGATTCTGTATGGCATTATACATGTCATCCAGGCGTAGTCAAGCCCGGCTTCGGAAGGAGCGATTCCCTGGAGGCGGGTTTCCCTTGCCGGCCGCCTCGTCTGGCTGTCTCTGGCCGATCAGGATCCATGGGCGCGCTGGCCTCGTCTCTCGAATCCCCAACCAGAGCTGACCACGTCGCGGTGCGGAGCAACAGGTAGCACCTCTGCGCCTTGACCTCGGGACCATTCGGAGGCTAGACTATCCGGCGTGCAGGGGGGACAATCTAGCGTTTGAAGCGACAGCACCTGTCGCGGCGTCGTGATACCATCATCGTAGAGATCACGCCGGAGGTGCCATGTCCATGTCGCCCACCCTTTCCAAGGCGCAACGTCTGACCAAGCTGTCCCACTGGCTGTACCGCCACCCCCACGGCCTCACGGCCGCCGAGATCGCCCGGCTGCAGGGCGTCTCCACCCGCACCGCACAGCGTGATCTCCACGACCTGGAGGACCTTGGCGTTCCCCTCTGGGACGACGAGGGCGACCCGCCCCGCTACGGCGTCCTGGAGGGCTACTACCTGCCCCCCGTGCACCTCTCCCTCGACGATGCGCTGGCCCTTTACCTCGCCGCCCGGCTCCTGGCCCGCTACGCGGATGCCTATGACCCCCACATTGCCGCAGCCCTTGCCAAGCTGGCCACCATCGTCCCAGAGCCCCTGAGCCGCCACATCCACGCCACCATCCAGGACTTGGTCTCACAGAGGGAGGATCTGACGGTTGTCGATGTCCTCGGGACGCTGGCCCTGGGATGGGCAACCGAACGCAAGGTCCACATCCGCCACCTGGCCGCGGCCTCGGACGAGGAGACCGAACGGGTGCTGTGCCCCTTCTTCCTAGAGCCCTCCGCCGCCGGCAACGCCACCTACGTCATCGGCTGGGTGGAGGACCTGGGAGAACTGCGCACCTTCAAAGTGGAGCGTATTCGCTCCGCCCGACTCCTCGAGGAGTCCTTTGCGGTGCCCGAGGGCTTTGACGGTCCGGCCCTCCTGCACTCCGCCTGGGGGATCATGTACGGTGACAGCGTCGAGGAGGTACACCTGCGGTTCGCGCCCTCCGCCACGCGCCGGCTCCACGAGACGGTCTGGCACCCTTCTCAGCGCCTGGAGAGACGGGAGGACAGGGGGTGCGACCTGTGGGTGGAGGTGGCCCACCCCGAGGAGATGGTCTACTGGATCCGGGGCTGGGGGCCACAGGTCGAAGTGCTGGCCCCGGCGTGGCTCCGGGAGCGGATGGCACAAGAGGCGCGGGAGATGGCCGGGGTTTACGGAGGGAACTCGTGAACGGCCTGTTCGACCTCTGGGGAAAAACGGTCGCAGGCGACCCGATGGCCTTCCACCCGGCCCTCTACCACATGCTGGACGCCGCGCAAGTGGCCCGCGTCCTCCTGGGGCCCGCAGCACCCACCGGGTGGCGCC
This sequence comes from Chloroflexota bacterium, assembly GCA_012513725.1. Lineage (GTDB taxonomy): Bacteria > Chloroflexota > Anaerolineae > UBA1429 > UBA1429 > JAAZBQ01. Next base: position 887 of record JAAZBQ010000028.1, on the reverse strand, counting down.
AGGCACTAGGGCGAGCGCTGGGGTGCGGGGAGGACACCGCCTGCGCCACCGTCCCCTGGCTCGTCGCCCTCCACGACCTGGGCAAGTGCTCCCAGGCTTTCCAGGAGATGGTACCCGAGCAGCGCGCCCGCCTCGCCGAGCGGGGGGTGCCCTTTGGCCGCCGGGCGATGTCCACCCTAAGACACCCGGTGGTGGGGGCGGCTGCCTGGGCGGCCCTGCAGTCCGATCCCATCGGTGCGCTCCCCGAGCCCTTGTCGTGGGCAGCGTGCCAGGTGGTGGGCGGCCATCACGGGGTCTGGCTCAAGGCCGGCCAGACCCGCGACGCCGCCCGCCGGATTGCCGCCATGGAACCGCGCTACTGGGCGGAGGCACGCTCGGCGGCCGTCGAGTGGCTCTGGGAGCAGTTGCACCCGGCTTGTCCCGACGGGGACCTGGACCTCTCCACCGCCATCATGTGTCTCTCCGGCTTTACCATCCTCTGCGACTGGCTGGCCTCCGACGAGCGGTTCTTTCCGGCCGCGCCCGACGTCGCCCCGGAGGCATACGGTGCCCTCTCGGAGGAGCGCGCCCGCGATGCCGTGCGGAGCGCCGGCTTTCTCCAGCCGTCCTCGAGCGCCGCGTCCACAGCGTTTGGCCGCCTGTTCGCCGACCTTGGCGCGCCCCGGCCGCTCCAGGAGACGGTGGATGCCATCCCGGCCGACCTCCTCGCCGAGCCCGTCCTGGCCTGCATCGAGGCGCCTACCGGCGAGGGCAAGACCGAGGCGGCGTTGGCCCTCGCGCACCGCATCGGGGCTCTCCGAGGCACCGACGCCCTGTACTATGCCCTGCCTACCATGGCCACCTCGAACCAGATGTTTCGCCGCCTGAAGGCGCACCTCACTGAGCGC
>JAAZBQ010000289.1 GCA_012513725.1 Chloroflexota bacterium | reverse complement strand
GCGGTCGGGCGTGGTGTCGCCAGGCAGATCGGCCAACGCGTCCCCGGCCAGTCGCGCCTCCGAGAGGAGCTGCGCCCGCAGATCGGCGGTGTACGCCGTCCGGACAAAGCGCGACAGATAGAGCGAGAGCCCCGCCAGGGTGACGAGCAGGAGCAGGATGGTGGGGACCGCGATGCGCCAACGAATGCTGCGGAGCATGTGTCATCCCTCGAAGCGATACCCGATTCCCCGGATGGTGGTGATGCGAGCGGGCCGGCCCGGATCATCCTCGATCTTTTCCCGGAGCCAGCGCACGTGGACGTCGACCGTACGCGTCTCGCCGGCATAGTCCCAGCCCCAGACCCGCTCCAGGATCACGTCGCGGGAGAGGGCCTGGCCCCGGTGGCGGGCCAGGAACACGAGCAGCTCGTACTCCTTGGGCTTGAGGGGGAGGGGGCTCTTGCCGAGCAGGGCCTCCCGGCGTACCAGATCCAAGACCAGGTCTCCAAAGACCAGGCGCTCCGCCTCTGCCTTCAAAGCGGCTTCTTCCGAGGCGGAGACAGCCATCTCCTCGCGCATCAGCCGCACTCGACGGAGGAGGGCCCGCACCCGGGCCATCAGCTCGCGCATGGAAAAGGGCTTGGTCATATAGTCGTCGGCGCCGACCTCGAGCCCCACCACCTTGTCGATCTCGTCGTCGCGGGCGGTGAGCATCAGGATGGGGACGTTCATCTCCCGGCGAAGGGTGCGGCAGACCTCCAGGCCATCCATGCGGGGGAGCATCACGTCGAGGAGGATGAGGTCGGGCTGCTCCTGGCGCGCCCGCTCCACGGCCGTGATGCCATCGGCGGCGGTCACCGCACGGTAGCCCTGGCGCACGAGGTTGTACTCCAGGGTATCCAGCAGGGCGGGTTCGTCTTCGACGACGAGGATCGTTTCCGGGCGTTCGTTTGCCATGGGGCTCACCGCGATCGTTCGGCACACACGCAACGGGCCCAGTGTAGCATGATGTCTAGCTCGAAACAACGCGGCAGGCCCCGCGGGGCGCGCGTCAGAGTTGTCCCGAGGCGAATGGATTGGCGGCTCTTCTGTGGACTGCGGCAGCCCGGCTGCCGCTTTGCGTCGTGTACAAAGAGCACGCCGCTAGAGGCAGAACGGCGTCCTCTCTTCGCCGACCAGGAGGGGAGGGTGGTCTGCCGTCCACTGGCCATATGGCCGTGCAGGCCAAAGCGGCAGGAGGCCTGCCGCAGCCCATAGAAGACGTCCCAGGTCCCACGCTCGCGCAACACTCTGACGCACACCCGGCCCCGCGAAGGCGCCCGGACTGCCTGCGGCGAGGCGTGACGGCTCTATCGCAGCCGGTTCGCTAGACGTCCCTCGTCGCAAAGACCACGGAAGCAGCGATGGTTGTGTCGCTAGACCGGTCGGTCCAATGGCAGCATGCCACCCGAGTGGGGCCGCGCCGCACAGGAGTTCAGCAGTTCACCCAAGATCACGGGCGTTCAGCGTGCTGCAAGCGCTCACGACTCGGCCAGGCGGTCGGCGTGCATATGGCAGTGCTTGTATTTCCTGCCGCTGCCGCACCAGCAGGGCTCGTTGCGGCCCGGCTTGCCCGGCGGGGGGCCCTGCCGCACCGTCGGCTTGGCGGGGGCGGGGCGGCCGAGTCTGGCAGCCTGGGCCTCCGCAGCCGCGGCGGCCTGTTCATCGGGTTTGCCCCACTCGCGGTAGACCGAGGCAAGACGCTCGAGCACTACGTCGCGGTGCTCGAGGTTCGGCCGCTCCAGCGCGCGCCGGAGGATGGCCTCGGCCCGCGGATAGTCGGCCTC
>JAAZBQ010000288.1 GCA_012513725.1 Chloroflexota bacterium | reverse complement strand
CACCGCCTCGTCGCCCGGCTCCAGGACGTTGATGAGGGCCGCCTCCATACCCGCCATGCCGGTGCCCGGAACGCACATCGTCCACTCGTTCTCCGTCCCGAACATGCGGCGCAGGAGGACCTGCGTCTCGTCCATCATCCGCAAGTACTCGGGATCCAGATAGCCCAGGAGCGGCGTGGCGCCGGCGCGCAGCACGCGGGGCGAGATCTGGCTGGGGCCCGGACCCAGGAGGAGGCGGGGGGAGGGGTTGAGTTGCGCGAATGCTCCGGCCATGGTGATGCTCCTTTGCGGGTGTTCGGGATCGGCTCTCAGCCGCCAGCTCCGAGCCGCCGGCTCCAGCACGTCGACAGGTGCGAACGACCGGGAGGGGCCACGTCTGCCCCACCCGGGCGCCCCGATTCTACCATGCTGGCGGGCGGCTCACAAATGGGCTTGCCCACAGCGGGGTCGGGGCATCCTCCGATTGTGCACACGGGGAGCAGTATGTGGGCGGGGACTCCTTCCCGGAAGCTGCCTTGGCTTCCGGGAAGGTTCCGGCACGGCGTGTCCGGGCTCAGAGACCTTCCCCTCGACACGTGCTTCAGCTCCGCACAATCCTGGCAAGGGCGACGCTAGCCTCCGGCTGCGTTGCCAACCCTGGCAAGGGGAGACTGTCGCCAGTGCTCGATCGCCGCTACTTGACTGCTTTGACCACGATCTCAGTCAGGCGTTCGCCGGGATAGGGGAAGAGCGGGCCCGCTTCGACATCGCGTTCAGGCTCACCCATGACCTCGTTCGTCACGCGAATGTCATAACTGCGAAACCCGGTGCAGGCCATCGGGGCAGCAAAGCTGGGCGCCATCCCGAGATAGCGGACGTCCTCCTTGACGCCGGCCCGGCGTAACAGGGAGCTCATCACACGCCATCCCTCCGAACCCTCGTCGACGTACATGTGGGTGAACGTGAAGGTACCTTCTGACGTCAGCACGCGTGCAACCTCGGAGACGCCGTGGGCCATCTTGTTGAGCATGTTGCCCATGCCGTACGAGACGACGTGATGGAGAGCGCCATCATGAAACGGCATGTCGGCGGCATCGGCAGCAACAAAGCTCACCTTCCGATCGCAATGCTGCTCCAACAGATAGCGCCGGTTGTGACGCTGTATCGTCAGGCTCATGTCCAGCGAGATGACGTCGACCTGTCGGCCGATTTGGTTGAGCAGGTTGAAAAGCAGTCCCCCTGCGCCGGTGCACACGTCGAGCATTACCTGTGCGGGTCCCACATGAAGCCTCTCGAGCAGAGGGATCACCTTACCTCCACTGGACGCGAGCCAGGCGCTCTGGTGTTCGCAGTACGTCTCATAGTCGGCGTGGCTGTTCGACCAAGGATCGCTGGGCGCATCGTCTCTGGTGAACACCAGAATTCCATCCTCAACTGGCCAGGTGTGGCCGGCAGGGCAGGTTACGAGACCCTCGACCATCTCGCTTGAAGGGTATCTCTCCTCCAGGGAGGAGACACGCAGTTCACGATGGCAGGTCGGGCATCTCATCAGCGTCAGAACGGTTTCATGCATGGTCACCTCCCCGTCCCTATGCGGGTACCGCTCGGGCGACAACTGCCAAGGGTAGGCATATGGGCAGTAGTCCAGCGAGCACTGCTTCCTTTCGGCATCGGCACATCGGTCGAGGCGCGGCTCACGACCCGTCTTCTCCCTCGGTGTCCTGGGTTGCCCCTGTTCCGGAACCTTCCCGGAAGCCAAGGCAGCTTCCGGGAAGGGAAGGCCCCCTTCTGGGAGGCGGGGGAGTTGCTAGAAGCCCAGCCGGAACCAGTCGGTGCCGGAGGTGATGGAGCAGGCGAGCACGACAAAGAGGATGAGGAGGAGGCAGCCGCAGCCCAGCCCCGAACAGGAGGCGCCGCGGCCAAAGCCGAATCGGCCCTGGAGCCAATCGAACAGTCGGTCCAGGAGGAACAACTGCAGTAAACCGGACAAACACCCCTGACGACGGTCGTTGAACATGCGCTTCTCCTCACTTGCCGCCACCCGCACAGCATTCCGGTGGCCCAACGCCTACAGCCCGAACCATTCCCCCACGACGACGATGACGATGCCCGCCAAGACGACGACCAGCAGTGCGAGGCAGCCGCATCCGCACCCGGGGTCCTCATCGCGGTCCAAGAGGGCCAGGAGGACCTTGATCCGCAGCAGGTCGATCAGGCAACCCAGGCAAGAGTCCACCACGCCTCCTCAGCCGTGGGGGCACGGAGCGTTACCGCCGGCGCTGCGCGCGCCACGCCTCCAGATCGGCCAGCACCTGGTCCCACACCTCCTGCGGGGCCGTCTCGATGGGCCAGGGCTGGAACCCCAGGCGCATGTAGGCCGCGATGGCCGCCAGCCGCCAGCGCTGGGTCGTGAGCACGGCCCGCTGGAACCCTCGCTCCCGCAGCCGGTGGAGGACGGCCAGGGTCACCGCCACCCCCAGGCCCTTGCCCCGCTCGCTATCCAGGGCGCCCACCCAGTGCACCAGACCATAGCCCTCGCCGCGTTCGTCCGGGTGCCAGGCGGCCGCCGCGGCCACCGGCTCATCGCCCTTCCAGATGATCTGGAGGTACGACGGATCGTACTCGGGATCGCGCGCAAACTTCTTCTCGAACCACTCCTCGCCGATCTCCCCGGAAAAGCACGAGTGGTTCATGACCTCGAGGTATGCCCAGGCCTCGTCGGCGGCCATCGCCCGCAGGGTATAGCCCTTGGGGAGGGTCACCGGCGGCAAATCGTCCAGGCTCTCCCGCCGCATGCGGATGCCCCGGTCGATGGGGTTCCCCGTGGCGTGGACCTGTACGTTGCAGGTCGTTCCGACATAGTGCACCGGCACCTCCGGGTACCGCTCGGCGAGGTACTCGGCCAGACGCTGCAAGCCCGGGACCTCGGCGGTGTTGTGGTTCGCGATGATCGCCGGCACCCCAAGATCCGCCAGCCAGGAGCCATCCCGCCAGGTGCTCATCCCATCGTCGGTGAGGAGCACCACGTCGGCGCCCATCTCGACCATCT
>JAAZBQ010000287.1 GCA_012513725.1 Chloroflexota bacterium | reverse complement strand
GGGCCTTCGGCGCCTGATCGACACCGGCGGCCTCGGCCTGCTCCTCGGCGTGGATATCTACCGCCTCTCCGCCATGCACTATGTGGAGTCCGGCCTCCCCGCGGCGGTCCGGCGTACCTTTGAGCCGCCGGAGGGGGTGCTCCGGCACTACCCGGCTGACGAGTGGTACATCGAGACGGGCATGCCTCCCGTGCGGGCCTGGTACAGGATCCAGGACGAGGCCTATCGCCGCGGGTTCATCCGCGACACGATGATCGGGCCGTGCAAGTGCATGTCGTTCGTCGTGCGCGATGTGGTGGGGCTGTACGAGGAAGCGCTGCGGACGGATCCCCTGGGCCTGTACGGCCTACGCTAGAGTCAGGGGCGGCCTGACACTTGGCTGCGTCCTCGGACTCCCCACCACCCCAAGCCATTCACAGGAGGACTGCCATGGCCGATGATCTCGGCACCCTGACCAACGAGCAGCTCTGGCGCCTGTTCCCGATCATCCTCTGCCCCCACGACCCGGCGTGGGCGGAGCGCTACTGGCAGGAACGAGCCCTCATCGAGGCGGCCCTCGGCCCCGGGCAGATCGCCCGGATCGGCCACATCGGCTCGACCGCCGTCCCCGGGTTGCTGGCCAAGCCCACCATCGACATCCTCCTGGAGATCGATCCGGAGAGTGACCCCGACCGGCTGCCGGCCGCGCTGGCCGAGGTCGGCTACCGGCTCTGCCCGCAGCCGCACAAACCCGCTCCGTACATGATGTTCCTCAAGGGCTATACGCCGCAGGGCTTTTGCGGGCAGGTCTACCATCTCCACGTCCGCTACCCCGGCGACTGGGACGAGCCCTACTTTCGCGATTACCTGAGCGCCCATCCCGAGGTCGCCGGAGAGTACGCTGCCCTCAAGGCGGATCTCGCCACGCGCTACGAGCACGACCGCGACGGGTACACGGATGCCAAGGTTGCCTTTGTAGGGCGGATCACCGCGCTGGCCCGGGCGGCGTTCCCTGGCCGCCATGCGTATGACCCGGTCCGCGCCCGGAGCGATTGACGCGGCCGATCCGATGGCCTACACTCGCGACGCTCCGGTGTGACGCAGCGATACGTTCCGAGTGAGAACCGCAGCCAAGGAGGGATCGGCCATGGAACACGTCCGCATGGGTATCGTGGGTCTCGGCGCGCAGGGCGGCCTGTACGCTACACTACTCACCGGCATCTCGCCCCGGGAGGGTGGTCCCGGCCCCGCACGGGGGCCCGAGGGGCCCCAGATCCCCGGCATGGTCCTCGGAGCGATCTGCGACGTGGACCCCGCCAAACAGGCCCTGGCCGCCGAGCACTATTCCGATACCCCGTTCTTTACCGACTACCGGGAGATGATCACCAGCGGTACGGTAGACGCCGTGGTCACCACCCTGCCGCACTACCTGCACCCGGAGGTCGCCATCTATGCCCTCGAGCACGGCGTCCACGCCCTGGTGGAAAAGCCGGCCGGCGTCTATACCAAGCAGGTGCGCGACCTGAACGCGGTCGCCGCGGCGCATCCCGAGCTCACCTACGCCATTATGTTCAACCAGCGCACCAACCCCCTGTACATCCGGATCAAGGAGATCATGGATTCCGGGGAGCTGGGGGCCATGCGCCGGGCGAACTGGATCATCACCACCTGGTGGCGGCCCCAGGCCTACTATGACCAGAGTGCCTGGCGCGCCACCTGGGGCGGCGAGGGCGGCGGCGTGCTGGTGAACCAGGCGCCCCACCAGCTGGACCTCATGCAGTGGATCTGCGGGATGCCGAAAAAGGTGTTCTCCCTCTGCAAGTTCG
>JAAZBQ010000286.1 GCA_012513725.1 Chloroflexota bacterium | reverse complement strand
GCGGGTGGGCCGCGCGGACGTCGCGGACGCGCTCCGCGTTCGGGTCGCAGATCACCAGCCGGCCCACATCGCAACACCCGGCGTACCAGGCGACGTGGTGCCGCCCCAACCCCAACCCCAACACTCCCACTGCAAGACTGGCCATGTGCGGGTCCTTTCTCTGTGGCGCGTGACGGGCAGAACCTTCCGATCGGAGGACGCCGGGGGTATTGACATCGATTTCCGTTGGCCCTATACTACCAGCACCATCCGATGGTCGATAGGATATACGATAACGTTTTCGCTTTCCAGTGGGCGACCCGCATCTTCGTATTGCAGGTACTCAGTCGTACTTGGAGCGCCATCGCATGCTCGCATTCCAGTTTGTACCGCCCGACGGCCCGCGGAACGTCCACCGCGGCCTCGAGCGGTGGGCCCAGTCCGGCCGCCCTCCGCACGACAATGGGCTTTGCGCCTGGCCCTCGGGCCTCTCCCCCTGCGTACCTGCCAGGAGCTACGCGCGCGTAGCTCCTGGCGTTTCTGCGGACAGGAAGATCGGCATACTCGTCACAGAAGGAGCGCCATGACATCGACCCTGTACGATCGCTTTTACGCCGTGAACGCCGCCGTGACGGTCTCCAACTCCATGGGGGATATCACCGAGGGCAAGTCGTACCAGAAGATCGAGGAGATGTACGGCCGGCTGGACCGGCTCCTCCCCCAAGACAAGGCGGAGAGCATCCGCCCCCGCGAGTGGGGCCCCGACCAGGTGCGCCCCGCCCACCACCGCCCGCCGGGCATGACCGAGGACGGCATCGAGCGGCACCGGCTGATGTGCACGGCGATCATCGAAAAGGGCGGCCGGGTGACCGTCTGGGACCTGGCGCGCGTGTGGATCCGCGACATCAATCCCGAGTATTTCGGCATTCTCCTCGGCAACCAGGACCGCATCTTCTATGACCTTCTCAAGGCCGGCATGGCCCCTACCGAGACCGGCCGCTATGCCGATTGGCCCGGCTTTATCGGCACCTGCAAGATGATGCTCCCCGTGGGGCTGGTGAACGCCTGCGATCCCCGGCAGGCGGCCCTTGACGCACTGGATACGGGCCGGCTCAAGGACTCGCCCCACCGCGCGTTCAACTTTGCCCTGGAGGTCTGTGCCGCGGTGGCGGCAGGGTGCGCGGAAGCCCTGCGTCCGGGCGCCACGGTGGAGCGCGTGATCGGCGAGGCGCTCTCCCACCTCTCAGCCAGTCCGCGTGCCGAGGTCGAGGCGGCCCTGGCCTGGACGGGCGAGGTCGAGGACGTCTGGGCCCTGCGGCCACTCTTTGCGGAAAAGTACCATAACCGACCCACTTCGAACGCCGTGGAGGTGCTTGCCGCCGGGCTCTCCATCCTGCGCATGGTGGAAGGCGATACCCACCAGGCGATCCTGGCCTCGGTGAACTTTGGCCGCGACTGCGACTGCATCTCGTACGTGGCCGCGGGCCTCTCTGCGGCGCTACACGGCCTGGGTAGCACGCCGCGCGAATGGCTGGACATCGTCGAGGAGGAGCTCAAGACCGATCCCTACACCGTATCCCGGCGCTCCCTCGAGGATACGGCCCAGGGCCTCTACCAGGCCATGCTGAACGAGATGGAGAGGAGCCAGGCGCGCATCGCCGAGCTCCAGGCGCAGATTCGGTAACCCCAACCACATCCCGGCACATCCTGCTGATGTCGGCAAAGGAGAGAGATGCGAACCAACGGAGCGTCCCGCGATCTAGCCCAGGCCATCAAGGAACTGGCGCTGCAGAGTGGCGCCGCGCTGGTGGGGATCGCCCCTATCGAGCGCTTTGACCCCCAGCCCCCCTACTATGACCAGGCTCCCCGGGGCCACGATCCCCGGGATTTCGTGCCCAACGCCAAGTCGGTCATCTCCTTTGCCCAGCCGGTGCTGAACGCCGTGATGGACGCGCCGGCCGCGCTGGCGGATATTGACGTCGAGATGGTGCCCCCCGATATCAAGTACCCGTACCTGGAGATGCTCTACCAGACGGTGGGCCACCGCGTGCAGGATTACATGCTGGAGCAGATCGGCCAGGTAGTAGGGCAGATGGTCCAGCTGGAGGGGTTCGAGACGATGATCTTCCCCACCACGGGGCTGCACCCGCACATGGCCCCCACGGGCATCGGCCTCCGCGAGGAGGGGATGACCGAGCAGCAGATCTGGCAGGGACCCAGCAAAAAGTGGGCGGACAAGTACTCGCCCTTCCGCTACTCCTTTGGCCCCTTGTCCCACCGCCACGCGGCCACCCGGGCGGG
>JAAZBQ010000027.1 GCA_012513725.1 Chloroflexota bacterium | reverse complement strand
GCGAGGGTGTGGTCGGCGGCGTTCTCGCCGGTGGGCACCCGGTCCGGCTGGCGATGGCCGAGGGCGGCGAGCATCCGTTCGCGAGGGAGCATACATCCTCCGTGCGGGCAGGGAGCAGGGCGGTGTGGTCAACGGGGATTATCGGCATGCGAGGGCGTCGCGTCAACCGCGTAGTGGAGGGGTTGCGAGGTAGAGTGTCTCACCACCAAGGACACAAAGGGCCACAAAGGGAAGAGCACCAGAAGAAACGAGCACGCGCCCCCTCCGCCCCGTCATCTCGAGGTCCGCCGAAGGACCTCCGCCGCGCATCACCCATGGTCCATCTATGACCGAGACACCTGGCAGCACGCCCTGCGTCCGGGTGAGGGGTGATGGGCGGGTCGTCTGCGCCGGGGGCTGCAGGCATTGGGCGTGGGAGGTCCTTCGGGGGACCCTTCGGCAGACCTCAGGGCAGGCCTCAGGATGACGGGGTGTTGGGGGGTATGGGGTGAGGAGGGAGGCACGGAGAGGAGTACGGCGGAGATCCTTCGCTTCGCTCAGGATGACGGGGCGCTCAGGATGACGGGGCGCTGAGGGGGCTTTCGCATCCCCTCTTTCTCATCCTTTGTGCCCCTTTGTGTCCTTTGTGGTGAGACACTCCCCCCCCGTCAGGAGGAAGGTGCCGGCGGCGGCCGGGCCTTCCACGTCGCGCCCTCGTCGTGGCCGACGACCAACGCCCGGTGGCCCGGGTCCGCCTCGGTTGAGGGGCTGAACAAGACGTACAGCCCCTTGGGATCCTGATCCGTGGTAGATGCCTCTCCCGCCTACAAACCGACCGACGCCAGCGGCAGATCCACCGCCTCGCCCGTCTGCGCCGAGAGCGCCACTGCCTCGGTGAACTCCATGTAGCGCACGCCGTCCTCGAAGCGGGTGAGGCGCACCTCCTCCAGGCCGCGGATGGCGTTCACAAACTCTTCCTCCACCCGCCAGTCGCCCCGCATCTCGGCGGGCACCTCCAGCGGCTCGAGCCCCTGGGCGCCGCGCTGGCCCCCCCGCAAGGTCCCCGTCAGTCCGTTGAAGTGCAGCGTCCCCTCGGAGCCAAAGAGGTACACGTCGCTTCGCTCACTGAGGCCCGTCACGGTGCTGACCCGCAGGTTGGCCGCCGCGCCGCCGGCCAGGTCCGCCAGGATGTCCACGTGGTCGGGGATGGTCGTGGCCCGCAGGATCCCGTCGGCGTCCTTGCGCCGCGGGACGAACACCCGGGCGTTGGCCAGCACCCGGGTAGCGGGGCCCACCCAGCGCATCAGGCTCTCGTACCAGATCCCCAGGGTCAGGGCGTTCAGCCCCGAGAGGTCGGGGTTCTGGCGCCAGGTGAGGGGGCTCTGCCGGTCGACGAACTCGCCCCCGGTGATGGTCATCTCTACGGCGAGCAACTCGCCGAGGTACCCATCGGCCAGGAGCGCCTGGATGTACCGGTCCACCGCAAAGGTAAAGGGCGACGGCACCACCTGGGCCACCAGGTCGGGGCGCGAGCGAGCCTCGTCCAGCATGCGGTGGGCTTCGGCGGCGTTCATGGCCATGCGCGCCTCGCAAAGGACGTGCTTGCCGCTCGCCAG
>JAAZBQ010000285.1 GCA_012513725.1 Chloroflexota bacterium | reverse complement strand
GCCTTCAGACTCCATCGTCCCTTCCTCCGGCTCTCCGTAGGACCCCGCGCCCATCCGCAGATCCTGCGTGCCTGCGCGCCTGCAAGGCGCGGCTACCACCGATCACCACTCTTTTGCCAGGATATCCAGTTTCTCGTTGCTCATATAGCCGTAGCGCTGCACCCACATGCCGTCCGCCCGGCTCTCGCGGACTGTCCGCACCATCTCGCGCCATTGGGCTGCGGGCCGATAGGCGTGGGCGTAGGCGTAGCAACGCGTCCGCCCGGCCACCTCGTCGACCACCTGCCCGATCTTTTCCCCCCACGCCTCCGGGCGGGCCGGGTGCGGCTCGTCGGGCGCGGGGATGTGATAGCGGTCGAACGTGCGCGGCGCGAGGTCGTCCGGCACGCCCATGACGCTCACCAGCGCGTCGAGGAGCGGCCCCTCGGGGAGGCCCGGGTTCCAGGCCGTCAGCGTCTCGCCGTACCAGCGCGGCAGGGTGGACCAGTGGAACGTATACAGCTTGGGCCGCACCGAGGCGCAGGCGCGCCCCAGCCGCCCGTAGGCCATTCCGCTGGAGAGGCTCCAGGGCGGCGCCCAGCCGTTGGCGCCCAGTTCCATCGCCGCGGCGCCCTCGGCGTCCATGGCCCGGCGGATCTCCTCGTACGCGCCCACCACGGTGTCCGCCTTGAATCGCCAGAGGTCCACGCAGCCCGGATAGTCGCGCAGGAGCCGGGCCAACTCCCAAGGCGCGCGCCCGAGTCGCTCGGCCCGCGCCAGGTCCCCCGGGCCCAGTGCGTGGAGCGCATCCCACGCGGCGCGGGTGTCCGCCACCATACGGCCCCAGGCGTAGCCGGCCTCCTCGGCGCGGCGCGCGCAGTGCGGGCAGAAGCAGGCGAAATGGTCCTCCAGTCGGTAGACCGTGTACTCGAGCCAGTCGAGGTAGATGCCGTCCGCCTCGGGAAACGCCCGCACCGCATCCCGGACCAGCGCCACGGCATAGGCGCGGACGTCGGGCTGGTTCGGGCAGCCCTGTCCGGCCACCCGCAGGGCGGGGTTGGGGAGGGACCCGTCCACATAGTGGGGCTGGTCCTCCGGCCGCAGACCGGGCACCGAGAGGGGCGAGAGCGCCAGGTACGCCCGCATCCCTCGGCGGTGGGCTTCCTCGAGGATGCGGTGGGGCAGGTCGCGATCGACGCCCGCCGGGGCGAGATCGCCCCCGGGCGCCAAGTCGCCGCCCTGCCCGAGGCCGCCACCGGGCCGGTAGCGAGTATCGGCGTAAAGGGACTCTCCGGATGCGTAGGACCGGTAGCCCCGCAGCCAGGTCTCCCGCTTGCCCCACAGGGGCCGATCCAGAATCCGCGACGTGCCGTCGATGTCGATGGGCGGCTCCCTGCGCCCCTCCCCCGGCGCGGCGGGCTGAAAGACCGTCGTCCCCGTGCCGATGGCAACGGCGCCGGCGGCCTGGATGCGGTCGAGCACCTGCTGCAGCCCCTCGGACTGCACCGCTGCAGGAGAGACGTGGATGCCCAGGAAACGACGATCTACACCCATTTCGGCTCCCCCGGCCCGGGCAGCGGCCGGGCGGCGTCGACGCAGCGGCGATACCCCTCGATCAGCCGGTCCATCATTCGCGAGAGGTCCTCGTCGATGACCTGCCGGGCGGGGTCCGCGTCGTGCCAGGCGAGGGAGCGGCTCACGCCGGCGGCGAACGAGGTGGGCGCGGTGAACTCGGGCACCAGCCGGCGGATCTT
>JAAZBQ010000284.1 GCA_012513725.1 Chloroflexota bacterium | reverse complement strand
TGTCTCCGTTTGGCGTCTCGGGTCGCCTGTTGGGCGTTCCAGGCCTGCATCAGCGCTTCCGCCCGCTGGGTGGTGAACATCAGCGCGCGATCTTCCTCACTGGCCGCCCACCACTCACTCGGCAGCAGCCCCCACTCCCGGGCCGTCTGCATCTCCGCCAGGACCGGGTTGTACGACCACTCCCCCTTCTCCATCCGCAGCCGGGACAGGGGCGTTCCCCGCCACCTGACGTCGAAACAACCCCTCCACGGCGGCAATTTGCTCCGCCGGGAGCCCCGCCATGGATAGCTGCATGATCTTCGTCATGGCCCCCTGCACGTCCGCCGGGGTGATGAGAATCTCCATGGTGAGATAGTCCAGGAGCTGGTCTGTGAGGTCCTCGGGCACCCGCACGCCGATGGCGCGCATCTCCTCCGCCCACTCCGGCGGCGGCCCGTCGATGACGATCCCCCGGGAGAGCATGACCTTGGTGACCTGCCGGTTCACCTCGGCGCTCAGGCGCACCCGCGCCGCCTGATGAGCCGACCAGGCCTCCCGATCGGCGTCCGTTTCCAGCGACGCCTCATCGTGGGCATGGACCTCCGTCTCCCCCGTCGCCGTGGTCACCGTGTAGGTCGGCGGATCCAGGGGCAGCCCCTCCTCCCGTAGCCGGGCTTCGGTGTCTGACTTGATCCGCCCGATGAGCACCTGGGAGACGGGGCGGAGTTGGATCTCCGCCCCGCTCACGGTGCGATACACCGTGTCGTTGCTCATGCCGCAAACACCTTGCCGACAAAGCCGGTGGTGCCCTCGACGTCCCCGGCGATGAACACGGTGTTCTCGTCCACAGCACACAAGCCGTTCGCCGGCATGCTGGTGGGCAGCGCCAGGGGCTCCCAGGTGTAGCCCCCGTCGATGGTGCGCAGCACCCGGGGCGCCCCCACGGTCGGGTTGAACAGCATCCAGCCCACCATGGGGTGCACGAAGGCCAGCGCTGCCACCTCGCCGGCCCCTGAGCCCGGGAAGCTTCTCTCGTGCCAGCTGGCGCCGCCATCCTCGGTGTAGTACAGGTTGCCCGAGTCGTAGCCAACCCATACGGATCGCGCCGAGAAGACGCCGACCGCCGTCGCGGCTTGAGCCGCCATAGCCGCCGGTCCGATGACCGCGGTCCACGACAGGCCGCCGTCCTCGGTGACTGCCAGGGTGTTGTTGCTCCCGGCGACGTAGCCCACCCGAGGGTTGGCGAACGCCACCTCGCCGAGGGACTCGCCCCCGGCCACCTCGCCGGCGTCCTGGACGAACCAGGAGGCGCCGCCGTCCTCCGACTTGAGGATGTACCCGTCGTCGGTGACCGCCCAGATGTTGTACTGGTCCAGGAGGTACAGCGTCGCGACCACGTCGTCGGCGACGTCCGACACCTCGACCACCGTCCAGGTGGCCCCTAGATCGTCCGAGTAGGCGACTTCCGGGTAGTCCCCGGGGTCGCCGGCGGAGCGCGCCACCAGGATGCGCGGCGCCCCTGGCCCAACGCTGAACACGGCGACGGCCGCGATCTCTTCCCCGGCGCCGAACGGATCCGCCGCCGCGGCCGTCCAGGTCCCCCCGCCGTCCTGGGTGATGTACAGCGCGGCAAAGTCCGCGGCGGAACCCGCCAGGGGCTCGCCGGCGGCGACGCCGATCTGGCCCACCCCGCGCGCCGGGCCACAGTCCCCGCCGCACTGGGCATCGTCCAGAAAGTCGATGGCCTTCAGGTTCCCCAGCGCCGCAATCGACTGGCGCGCCGCGGAGAGGCCGTACAGGTACAGCACGTCCTCCGCCGCAAAGGGCACCTCGAGCATCGACTCCCCTTCGTCCTCCGGGCTGCGCGCGGCCAT
>JAAZBQ010000283.1 GCA_012513725.1 Chloroflexota bacterium | reverse complement strand
TGGCCCTCCGCCATCCCCCCATTCGCCCCGGCGACCGGCTCTGCGTCCACCTCCAGCCTGGTCTTGGCGTTGGAGGTCACCTGCTCGTCGGGGAGATGGGCGGTGTCGCGGAGGAGCAGCGTCTCGCAGGCGTCCCCCGCGCGAAAGGCGGTGAGGGCGCAGTTCCAAGAGAGCGGCATCTCTTCCGGTGCGGGCGTGCAGCGCTCGAGGAAGAAACGCGTCGCTGCGCCCACCGAGGCGCCGTGGCCCACCAGCAGGACGTCGCCATCGGGGTGGGCCAGCAGGTCCTCCAGGAACGGCGCCACCCGGGCCAGGACGGCATCGTCATCCTCGGCATCCGGCGTCCACCAGGGATGGCGCAGCATGGCGTCCGGCGCGATGCGCCTGCACTCGGCCCGCAGCGCCTCCAGGGTCAACCCCTCAAAGCCAACCATCTGCTCGGCTCGCTTGACGATCTCGCGGATGGCGGCCTCGGGATAGTGCACCGTGTCCAGCGCCTCGGCGATCCGTTCGGCCGTCGCTGCCGTGCGCCGATACGGCGAGGTATAGATGCGCCCCCGGAAGCCCATCTCGCAGAGCCGCTGGCCCAGGGCGCTGGCCTGCGCCTCGCCGAGGGGAGAGAGGGGCGGATCGTGGCGCGGGTACTCGGGGTCGATCTCCTCCGCTGGCTTGAGCAGAGGCTGACCGTGTCGGGTGATGTATACTATCATCATGACTCCCAAAATATGGTGGGTAATGGTCTCGGAATCTTCCGTGCTATGCTGTATGCTGCCCCTGCGGCTCGGCGCCATCGGAAGGGGCCATTTCCGCGCGCGAGGCGCCATCCTCTGGCGAGATGTCGGGCTTGTGGCCCCTGTTCGACGGTCGAAGCGTGCCTTCGCCCAAACGGGTCTCCACGGGCTTGAGCCAGTGAAGCGTGGTATACAGCGCCAACGCGCCAAAGAGGCCCAACCGGTACATCCCCACCCCGGCACTGTAGCCCAACGCCGCCGCCGCCCAGACCGACGCGGCGGTGGTAAGCCCACGCACCTCGCGCTTGGCCTGCAAAATGAGGCCGGCACCCAGAAACCCCACCCCTTGGGCGATGCCCTGCAGGGCGCGGACCGAATCGACCACCTCGCCGTGGGCGGCGGCCGTCTCCTGTGCTGCCACCACGAACAGGGCGGATGCCACCGAGACGATGATCAGCGTGCGCAGGCCCGCCGCCTTGCCGCTCACCTCGCGCTCCCAGCCGATCAGCGCGCCGAGGAAACCAGCAAACAGGACCCGCAGATAGGGCTCAATGAGAGACAGCATCGTAGCCTCCCCATGGCCGGTCAGGTGAGGGCTCGCCAGGGAACTGACTCGAGCACCGTGATCACCTTGCCAACGCAATGTACGACGCGATAGGCCAACCCGGCGGGCAGATGCCCATCCCATATGGCATGGCGTTCGAGTTCCTCGGGGTACAGCGCCACCGAGTGACCGTAAAAGAACGCGTCGAGCCCCAGGAACGGGAACACGGCGGGCAACTGGTGGCGGTAGTCATAGTGGGCAAAGAGCAGGCGCGTGGCATCCGGATCGGTGGCCGCCATGTCGGTCCGCAGCCAGGCCAGCTGCGCCGGCCGGAAGCTCGACTCGAGCAGGGTGTTCTGCCCATCATAATACGCAAAGCAGTCCATAAAGGAAAGGTGCAGAGGTCCCCAGTCCACGCTCCAATCGCCGGTGCGTCCCTCCAGGCCGCCGCCCATCGCCGCGTACCAGTCTGCCCGGGTGGACCAAAAGGCCACGTCGTGGTTACCGGTAGTGACGTACAGCGGCGCCTCAAGGGCAGGTAGGTACTGGGCCAGCCAACGGATCTGCCAACGAATGGTCTTGGCGGGCAGCGGGCGCTTGTCCGGATCGTAACGGCTGATGAGGTCGCCCGTGCAGATCACCAGGTCGGGACGCGTCTCGTTCAGGCGCTCGATCATGGTCAGGACGTGGGAGGTGCGATCCTCCATGCCCTCGGCCGTGGGCTTGAGCAGGTGCAGGTCCGAGCAGTGCGCCAGCGTGAGGTCCTCGATCTCCTCGGGCAGTACGCAGACCGCCCCGCGCTGCGCATGGTCGCGCCCCCCGATCGCCACCCGCAGGTCATAGAGCCCCGGCGGCACGCCGTCGGCCAGGCACGCGGCCCACGCCGTAAGGCCCGGGGCCGGGGACTCGCCCTCGAAGAGGGCGAGGGGCCAGGTCTCCGCTCCCTGGCG
Source organism: Chloroflexota bacterium (assembly GCA_012513725.1). Taxonomy (GTDB): domain Bacteria; phylum Chloroflexota; class Anaerolineae; order UBA1429; family UBA1429; genus JAAZBQ01. The sequence continues at coordinate 9,737 of JAAZBQ010000283.1, read as the reverse complement.
CACCGTGGCGGTCGGCCGCCCGTCCGGCGCGCCGCGCGCCTCGAGCACCATGCGCAGCGCGTCGCCGGCGCGCACGATGGCCGGCCGCGTCCAACAGGGCGTCAGGATCGGCGAGCCGCGCCGCTTGCTCACGGGCGCTCCGGGCGCCACAAGCGCTCGGGCCCGAATCCTGCCTCGCCCAACAGGTCCGTCAGGGGAGTGGTGACGCCGAGCCCGGTCAACGAGTGCGCGTCCGAGGCCACCGTCACGGGTCCCCCAACGTCGCACAGGAGGCCCAGGTACGCCCGAAAGGCAGGGTCATCGGCGATGGGCAGCACCTTGCGGCTCACCTCGATCGCCTTGCCGCAGCCGGCCGCCGCCTCGACGAACTCGCGCAGGTAGCGCTCGGGGATCAAGCTCCAATCCCAGGCCTCGATCAGCCCGCGCTCGGCGAACTTGCCCGCCTCCACCCAAGGGTGCGCCACGATGTCGACGTAGGGGCAATCCTCGACGATGCCCATCAGCCGGCGGTGGTGGTCCTCGATATAGGCCCGGGTGCTGGTGATCCCCTCGCCCACGCCGTGGGCCGCCGCGAGATAGTAGTCCAGGCCCAGGCTCTCCTTCAGCCGTGGTGCGCTGGGCACCGAGATGCCGTCCCCCTCGAAATCCAGTTCTGCGCCCACGTACAGCGCGCACGACGAGGACACCGTGCGGAACTCGGCGACCAGATCCTCGAGGCAGCGGATCGGATGCTTGGGGGCGCTATCCAGGTGTTCGACGATGCCGGCATAGTCGCATCCCAGCGACTCTAGGTGGCGGGCCATCGAGGCGACGGTCATCTCCGGCCGCGCGCCGGCCAGGCGGTAGGCGGTGGCGTGGGTGTGCATGTCGGACAGGGGCCAGGTGGCCATGGACGAGTCTCCTTGGGCAGTGGGGTCGTCGGCGATGGGCATGTGTCCATGCGCGTTACAGGTCCCGGATTCGCGCACGCGCATGAACGCAAGGAGCGACACCAAGGGACCGCCATCCATATGCTCTGGGGTGATGCCAGTGTGCCCATCGAGCCCGCGGCCGAGGTTCTGGCTCAACCGTCCTCGATTCGGGTGCCGAGTGTAAGGAATGATACCTGCTGACCGTATTATGACATGGAGGGAACCGCCTATCAAGGATTCCGCGGCCCCAACCTGGTACGTACCGACTCGCATCGGGCCTACCGCAACCCCCAGGCCTGGGTGGCCATCACGTTGATCTGGTGGCCAAAGCGCTCCACGTGCCCCTGCACCACCAGGATGCGCCCCGTAGCCCAGGTACCCCGCTGCAGCTGGAACACGTCCGGCCGCACGATGATGTTCATCAGCCCGAACTCATCCTCCAGCGTGAGGAACACGAATCCCTTGGCCGTCGGCGGCGCCTGGCGGATCACCACCATCCCCGCCACGCTGACCGCCTCGCCCGGCGCGGCGTGGGCCAGATCCCGGCTGGTGACCGCCCCCAGGCGGGCCATCCGCTCGCGAAAGGCCTCCATCAGGTGGCCCTCCGCCGAGAGGCCGGTGGCGCCGTACTCGGCCAGGAGTTCCTCCTCGGGCGTCATCGGCTCGATCCCCTGGGGCTCGGCCGGCACGTACTCCATGGGCAGCGCCTCCGCCTCGTAGCGCATCGCCCCGAGCGCCCACAGGAGGCGGCGCGTGTCTCGCTCCCAACACTCCATCCCCTTGGCCAGGATCACCCGTTCGACGAGGCGGCGCGGCAGGCGGGTGCGCCGGCAGAAATCCGCGAGATCCTGAAAGGGGCGCTCCTCGCGCGCCGCCAGGAGCCGGTCGATGGCCGCCTCCCCAAGGCCGTCGACATAGTTCAGCCCCAGGCGGATGGCGCCGTCCTCCAGGGTGCACTCGGCGAGGCTGCGGTGCACGTGGACGGGCAGCGTGCGCACGCCGTGCTGGCGCGCGTCCCCCACCAACACCCGGGGGGCATAGAATCCCATCGGCTGGTTGTTCAAGAGCGCGCAATAGTACTCGGCGGGATAGTGCGCCCGCAGGTACAGGGTGTCGTAGGATGTCTTGGCAAAGGCCGCCGCATGGCTCTTGCAGAACCCATACGAGGCAAACCCCGTCAGGCTGGCGAACACCTGCTCGGCGGTGGCCTCGGGCACCCCCTGGGCCAGGGCGCCCTCCAGGAAACGCTGGCGAAAGGCGGCCATCTCCTCTCCCGAGCGGTGGCGCGACATGGCCCTTCGCAGCATGTCCGCCTCCCCCGCGGAGAACTGCCCCATCACCATGGCGATGCGGATGACCTGCTCCTGGAACACCACCACCCCGAGGGTCTCCTTGAGGATCGGTTCCAGGAGCGGATGGGGATAACTGACCTCCTGGAGCCCCAGCCGCCGCTGGAAAAAGGGGTACACCATGTTCCCCTGCAGGGGCCCGGGGCGGATGAGGGCCACCTCCACGACGATGTCGCTGAACACCTCCGGCCGCATCTTGACCAGGGCCTGCTGCTGGGCGCGGGACTCCACCTGAAAGGCGCCCACCGTATCGGCCCGCTGCAGGGCGTCGTACACCGCCGGGTCGTCCAGGGGCAGGCGGTCCAGGTCGATGCGCACCCCGTGGCGCTCCTCGATGACCCGCAGCGCCTCGTCGATGGCAGCCAGGGTGCGGAGGGAGAGGATGTCGGTCTTGATCAGGCCGGCATCCTCGACGGAGTCCTTGTCCCACTGGATCACCACGCGCCCCGGCATGGTGGCCCGCTCGAGGGGCACGAATTGGGTGAGGGGCGCGCCGGTGATCACCATCCCCCCGACGTGGATACTCAGGTGCCGGGGGATGCCCTGGATCTCCTCGCAGAGCCCCAGAAAGCGCCGCCAGGCGCGCCCAGAGACGCCGTCGGGCGCCTCCAGGACATCCTCGGTAGCCTCCTGGATGCCCATGCGGCTGATGCCTCGCAGGCGCTTGGATAGGTCGCCCAGCACCTCCTGAGACATCCCCAACGCCTTGCCCACGTCGCGGACCGCGCTGCGCTTGCGATAGGTGACATAGTTGCAGACCATGCCGACGTGCTCTTCGCCATAGTGCTCGTAGACGTGCTGGATGACCTCCTCGCGCCGGCGGGCGCAAAAGTCCAGGTCGATATCGGGCATCACCCGGGATTCCTCGCTGAGAAAGCGCTCAAAGAGCAGGTCGTGGGCCAGGGGGTCCACGTTGGTGATCCCCAGGAGATAGGCCACGATCGAGTTCGCCGCCGAGCCCCGCCCGCGCACCTGGATGCCCCCCGCCTGGGAGAATTCGACGATCTCGCGCACCAGGAGAAAATAGCCGGCCAGGCTGGTCCGGGCGATGACCGCCAACTCGTGGGCCATCTGCCGCTCGGCAGCCGCCCGGCCCGCGCCCTCGTAGCGCGATGCCAGCCCCGCGCGGCACAGCGCCGCCAGGTGCTCGTCGACCGTCTGCTCTTTCCCAGGGGCGGCCGCGGTGTGGGCGTGGGGGGGCAGGGCGCGGTCGCGAAAGGCCAACGCCACGCGGCAGCGGGCGGCGATCTCCAGGGTGTTCGCCAGCGCCGCCGGGTAGGCCCCCAGGAGGGCGCGCATCTCGTCGGCGCCCTTGAGGTACCACTCGGAGTTCGGCCGCAACCACTCCCCGGCCTCGTAGAGGGAGGCGTTGTGGCGGATGGCGGTCAGCACGTCGCCGAGGCGATGCCCGTCGCGGGCGGCATAGTGGACGTTGTTGGTGGCCACCAGGGGCAGCCCGGCGTCCTCGGCGAGGTCGGCCAGGGCGGCGGCGAGGGCGTCATCCCCACGGCACAGGTGGTGCTGAATCTCCACGTACAGGCGGCCCGCCGGAAAGAGCCCGCGGAGGGTCGCCAGGGCCTCCCGGGCGCCATCCGGGTCGCCGGCCAGGAGCGGGCGGGCCACGGGCCCCTGGCGGCAGCCGGTCAGGGCGATGAGCCCCTCGGCGTGCCCCCGGAGGAGGTCCAGGTGCAATCGGGCGTTGCCCTTGCTCTCGGCCAGCTGGGCGCGGCTGATGAGCCAGCAGAGGTTCCCATAGCCCACCTGGTTCTCGGCCAGGAGCAGCAGATGGGCGTCGTCGGTCAGGGTGAGCTCCGCCCCCAGGATGGGGCGCACGCCGCGCTCCTCGGCGGCCACCGCAAAGCGAACGGCCCCGTACAGGCCGTCGTGGTCGGTGAGGGCCAACGCCCCCATCCCCAGGGCGAGGGCGCGGTCCAGGAGGGCCTCGGGGGGCGAGGCGCCATCGAGCATCGAAAAGCACGAATGGCAGTGGAGTTCCACATAGTCGCTCACTCGTACACCCGCTCCAGGTACCACGCCTCCGACAGGCGATCATAATACAGGGTGCTGAGCAGGCCCGTGTCGGTGGTCACCTCCCAATAGTCCCGCCAGATCTCCTCGTCGGTCCACCAGCGGGTGTGCACCCGCCAGCGGTGGCGGACGGCCGCCACCCGATGCCAGCGCCATCCCCAGAGGAACTGCCGGGGCCGCTCCGCCTCGTCCTGGGCGCGCACGGGCAGCCCCTCGGACCAAAAGGGACTCACGGGCACACCTCCCGGAGGGCAAAGCGATGCCCCTGGCCGAGGGGCGTGTGGGGGTCCACCAGGCAGGCGCGCACGACGCAGGCGGGCGAGTGCTTGTGGGCCAGGGCGCGCAGGGCGCCCTCCAGGCGCTCTCGCCCCGCGGCGTGGGCAAAGAGGTCCAGCTGGCGGCCCACCCAGGGCTCCAGCCCCACCAGGCGCAGCCAGGCCTCCATCACCCCCAGGCCGTCCCCCTTGAGGCGGGCCAGGAGGTCCTGGAGCAGCGCCCCGAGCCGGCGGGGGGCCAGGAGGTCGCCCACCCAGGTGGATTCGATGGCCGCCTCGCCATCGGCAAAGCGCGCCTCCAGCTCCACCCGGCGGACGGCCAGGTTGCCGCGCTTCAGGTCGCGGAGGAGGCGCTCGCTGGCGCGGGCCAGGGCCCCGACGAGGGGCTCCAGGCGGACCTCGGGGACGGAGAACTCGACGTGGGCCTCCAGCATCTGTTGCGGCCGGGCGCGGACGGGGCGATCGTCGCGTCCCCGGGCCAGCCTGTGGGCGTACAGGCATTCCCCGGCCGAGTCGCCGCCCAGTTGCTCGGCCACCGCAGCCGAGGAGAGGGCTGCGAACTGGCCGATGGTGTGGATCCCCAGGAGCCCCAGCCGGCGCAGGGGCTCCCGATCCAGGGGCAGCCACTCGACTGGGAACGAGGCGAGGTAGGCGCGGTCATCGCCGGAGACGGCCCGATAGCCCGGGCCGAACTGGGAGGAGCGGGCCGCCACCAGGGCCACAAACTTGCTTTTCGCGATGCCCACCTGCACCTTGACCCGCACCTCCTGCCAGGCCTGCTGGCGCACCGCCTCGCACCAGGCCTCCTCGTCGCCGTAGAAACGCCCTAGGCCCGCAGCGTCCAGGTAGGCCAGGCCCCAGCGCTCCGCCTCGACGCCGGGGCTGTGACGCCCCAACAGCTCCACCAGCTTCGCCCAGGCCGCCTGGTAGCGGGGCGGCTCCGCCGCGATCACGCAGGCATCCGGGCAATGGGCCAGCGCTTCGGAAAGGGGCTCGCCCTCCACAACGCCCAGGGCCGCGGCACGGGCGCAGGCGCCGAGCACCCGCTCCCCCTCGGCGACGAGGAGCGGGCGCATCTCCGTCTCGTGGCGTTGTCGCTCGATCTCGGCGACGAAATGGGGGACGTAGACGCAGGCGACTCGTTTCATCTCTAACCCTCCGGTAACGGTATGCTGATCGTGAGCGACTGCCCCTCGGAACTCCATAGCTTGTTCTTGAGCACCGTGACCCGCGCGGCAAAGCCCACCAGGTGCGCGTCGGGCTCCAGCCAGCGCTGCCACCCAAAGCCGAGGCGCACGCTGCTCCAATACGGCAAGGTGCATTCGATGGGATAGGTGGAGAGCGAGGGGAGCTCGGTGAGGAAGATCAGCGCGCAGAGCGAGCGGCCCAACAGGGTGTTCCAGTCGCGCAGCGAACGATCCAGGAGGTCCGGATCGGGGTGCGCCGGCCCCTCTTGCTGGCCGTCCAGGCGATCCAAGACGATGGCGCCGGCGCTTCCTCCGACGAGGAGGTCGCGGGTCATCTCCAGGGCGTGGCCAAAGCCCAGGGGGCGCAGGATGATCAGGGAGTCAAAGGACACCCCGGCGCGCGCCAGCATGTCCAGGTCGATGGCTTTGGCCAGGTCGACGTACACCACCTGCCTCCCCGCCTGCTGGGCCAGGGCTAGGGTGCGGGCCACCAGGGTGCCCCGCCCCGAGGTGCCCGTGCCGACCAACTCGGTGATGCGCCCCTGGGGCAAGCCCCCGATGCCCAGGAGCCCGTCGACGCCGGCAAAGCCGGTGGAGAGGACGGGCACCATGGCGCCGCACATCCCGCGCCCGCGGAACAGGGCGCGCTGGCCGTAGCGGAGGCGCGCGGCGTCGATCACTGCGTCAAGGGGGGCATCTTTGGTATTCGTCATCGTTCCCTCATCCCCATTGTAGCGAACGGCTGTTCTACATGTCAAGGGGTTGAGAGGAAATTCGAAAGCACGATCTACTACTCATGCTTGAGGAACGCGGCGACAGGGGGTACACTCGGAGGGCGGAGCAGCAGTACATCCGGGCGCCTGCAGCGCAGGGAGGGGAACGATGCCATTCGACAGCAGGCTACAACGGGCGATGCGCCTCCTCGAGGCGGAGGTCCAGGCGGACCGCGTCTGCGCGGCGAACCGCGTCAGCGCGGCGACGGCCATCTACTGCGCCGGCACCCTCGAGCACCTGCAGGCCATGGGCGCGCCCGGCTGGCCGGAGCGGGACGAACCCCTGGCCGAGGACGCCATCTTTCTCATCGCCTCGCTCACCAAGCCGGTGGTGTGCGCCGGGGTGATGCTCCTCGTCCAGGAGGGACTCCTCTCCCTCGACGAACCGGTGGCCGACCTCCTCCCGGGGTTCGGCGCCCACGGCAAAGAGGCGATCACCGTCCGCCACCTGATGACCCACACCTCCGGCCTGCCCGACCAGTTGGAGGACAACGTGGCCCTGCGCACCCGCCACGCGCCCCTGGCCGACTTTAGCCGGGCGGTGTACGGCCTGGAGCCCCTCTTCCCGGCGGGGACCCGGGTCCGCTACCAGAGCATGGGGATCCTGATGCTGCAGGAGATCGCCGAGCGCCTCACCGGCCAGCGCCTGCGCGATTGGCTACGCGAACGCCTGTTCATCCCCCTGGGGATGCGCGACACCACCCTGGGCCTGCCGGCCGACGGGATGGCGCGCACGGTGTACGCCCACGCCTCGGGCGACCCCCTCTACGGGAACGAGCAGACCGACTGGGGCTGGAACTCGGCGTACTGGCGGGATCTCGGCGCGCCCTGGGGCGGGCTGCACGCCACCGCCCGGGATCTCGGCGTCTTCCTGAGCCACATCCTGGGAGAGGCGGCGGGCCCCCTGAGCGCCGCGGCCCGCCGGGCGATGGTGCGCGACCAGACCGCCGCCCTGCCCGACCTGCCGTCGCACGAGCGCCTGGCCGACCGCTGGGGGCTGGGCTTCCGGCTCGGCGCGCGGGCCTATGGCGACCTCGTCTCGCCGCAGACGTTCGGCCACACGGGCGCCACGGGCACCCTCTTCTGGGCGGACCCGGAGAGCCGCGTGGCCTGCGTGCTCCTCACCAACCGACCCGACGCGAGCCGCACCCTCTTCTCCCGCTACTCGAACGCCGTCGCCGCCGCGCTCGGCGGCTAAGAGCCGCCCAGGAACAGGTCCCTGCCGCGCACCAGAGCCCGCATCTTGCCATCGGCCACTGGGCGGGGCAGCATCCAGAACCCGCAGTCGGGGTGCACCCAACGGACGCGCTCGGGACCCAGCACCCGGACGGCGGCCTCGATGCGCCGGGCCACGAGGTCCGGCGTCTCCACCTCGTTGTCCTTGATGTCGATCACCCCCACGCCCAGGGCGATCCCCGGACGCAGGTCCCGGAGGACGTCCAACTCCCCCTCCGGGCGGCGGGCCGTCTCCAGCACCAGGTGGTCCACCTCCAGGGCGTTCAGGAAGGGGAGGAGGTCGCGCCAGAATCCCTGCTGGATCGTCTGCCCGCCATAGTTCCCAAAGCACAGGTGCAGGGCGCGCTCCTGTCCGGGGCCCACCGCGCGGAGGACGCGGTTGATCGGCTCCGGGGCCCAGGCGCCGTCTTCGGGATGGCCGGTGAGGTGGGCCTCGTCGATCTGCACCACCGGCGCGTCGATCGCCGCCACCTGGGCGGCCAGGACGTCGGCCAGCGCCTCCGTCAGGGCGCGCACGTCGCCATAGTGGCGGTCGAGGAGGGTCTTGGCCAGCATGTAGGGGGAGGTAAGCGTGAACTTGCACCGGCGGGCCGCCAGGGGGCGCACCGCTTCCCAGGCGCCCGGCAGGTCCAGCGTCCCCTCGCCCAGCGGCCCGCGCACCACGCCGGCGGGGCGGGCGCGGAAGGTCATCCCCGGCAGGGCGCGAAACGCCGCGACGTCGGCACGGCCCAGGCGCGTCTCGATCCCCTGGAGCGGCCGGACGAAATAGTCGATCATGCCGTTCGTGGCGGGGTGGTTTATGTCGAATCGGGACAGCTCGCCGTCGCTGGCCACGTCGATGCCGGCCAGTTCCTGGGTCTTGAGCACCACGAGGAGCGCGTCCCGCAGGTTCGGCGCCGTGGGGGCGGCCGCCAACCAGGCGGGCACCGGATAGCTCCCCACCACGGTGGTGCGGATGGATGGTCCGGTGGATTCCCTCTCCATGTCACCTCCTGTAGCGCCTCGGGGCACTGGCGACGCCGCTCCCCGGCGCTAACGCAGCGGGCGGGGGACAGGATCTCCCTGCCCCCCGCCCGTCTTGTCTTGCCCCGTCCAGGAACCTAGCGCCGCACCCGGAAGGCGTTCATCCCGGCGAACACCGCCTGGTCTTCCAGCTCCTCCTCGATGCGCAGCAGCCGGTTGTACTTGGCCACCCGCTCGGAGCGCGCCGGCGCGCCGGTCTTGATCTGGCCGGTGTTCAGGCCCACCACCAGGTCGGAAATGGTGGTGTCCTCCGTCTCGCCGGAGCGGTGCGAGACGACGGCGGACCACCCCGCGCGGTGCGCCATCTCCACCGCGGCGATCGCCTCAGAGAGGCTGCCGATCTGGTTCACCTTGCACAGGAGCGACGTGGCCGCCTTGGTGTCGATGGCCCGCCGGATGCGCTCGACGTTGGTCACCAGCAGGTCGTCGCCCACGATCTGGGCCTTGTCGCCCACCGCCTCGACGAGCTTCTCCCAGCCCTCCCAGTCGTCCTCGGCCATGCCGTCCTCGATGGAGATGATCGGGTACTTTTCTACCCACTCGGCGTAGAACGCCACCATCTCATCGTTGGTCAGCACGCGGTTCTCGCGGGTCAGGTGGTACTTGCCCCCCTCATAGATCTCGCTCGAGGCGGGGTCGATGGCGATCCAGACCTCCTCGCCCGCCTTGCGGCCGGCCTTTTCGATGGCCTCCAGGATCACCTCGATGGCCTGGGCGTTGTAGGAGAGGGAGGGGGCGAAGCCGCCCTCGTCGCCGACGGTGGTGGGCAACCCACGGCCCTTGAGCACTTTTTGCAGCCCGCCAAAGACCTCGGCGCCGATGCGCAGCGCCTGATGGAACGACTCCGCGCCGACGGGCATGATCATGTACTCCTGGAAGTCCGTCGAGCCCTCGGCGTGTTTGCCGCCATTCAGGATGTTCATCATCGGCACGGGCAGAGTGCGCGCCATTGGGC
>JAAZBQ010000282.1 GCA_012513725.1 Chloroflexota bacterium | reverse complement strand
GCGGCCAGGTCGCCGCGACGGGAGGAAGGGGTATCGAACCGGATGCCGTGGAGGCGCTCGCCGAGGGCCTCGGCCACGCGCACCGCCTCAAAGCGCTCGTCGTTGAACGTGTCGATCAGGACGATCCGCCCGACGCCTTCGGGCGCCGTCTCGTCAAAGGCCAGCGCCGCCTCGACCGTGTCGCCGATCAGCAGAATCAGGGCGTGGGGCATGGTGCCGGTGGGCTCGATGCCCAGCAGTTCGGCGGCCGCCACGGTGGATACGCCATCGCAGCCCCCCAGGTAGGAGGCGCGTTCGATCATGGGCGCCAAGGCCGGGTGCATCCGGCGCGCCCCGAACGACAGGAGCGTCCGATCGCCGGCTGCCACCCGGGAGCGAGCCGCCTGGGTGGCCACGCCGGACGCCTCGCACAGGAGACCGAGGAAGGCCGTCTCAAAGCGGCCAAAATCCGTATAGCGCCCCTCGATGGTCACGACCGGCTCGCCCGGCCCGAACAGGGTGCCCTCCTCGAGGCCCCACAGGCGCACGTTCCAGCCCTCGGCGAGGTTCAGGAGTTCCTCGACGCCGGCCAACACCGCCCAGGGCCAACCATCCGGCAGACCGGAAGCCCGCACCTCGCCGACCACGATGCGATCGGCGTTTCGGGCAGCCAGCGCCTCCTCGGCGCGGACGAAATAGACGTCGGTGACCTGGCCACGCCGAATCTCGTCTTCGGTGGCCATGTGGAATCGTCGCTTGCCCAACATGCGGCCACTCCCCTTTCCTCTAGTCAGCACTCGCCTCGCGGGCGCCGACCGTCTCGATGGTAGCCAAGCGCACGCCCGAGCGCACCAGGTCCTCGATGGCCGTTTCCGCGTCGTGGATCTCGGCGTTTACCGCCCGGGTGGCGTCGATCAGCAGGGTCACCTGCAGGCCGTTGCGCGCCGCGTCCAGCGCCGAATAGCGCACGCAATAGTCGAGTGCTAGCCCGGAGACGTACAGGTGCCGGATGCCCCGCGCACGGAGGGAATCGCCGAGCAGGCGGCCCTCCTGGTCGACGGCCTGAAAGGCCGAGTAGGCGTCCTCCTGGGGATCCATCCCCTTGGAGACGACGGTTGCGTCGGGGGGCAGGGCCAGATCGGGGTGGAACTCGGCGCTACGGGTGTTCTGGACGCAGTGCTGGGGCCATTTCTCAAAGTGAGTCGTCTCCTCCGGATGCCAGTCGCGGGAGGCGAACACCGGCCTCCCGGCGCCCTGGAACAACTCGATGTAGCGGTTGATCACCGGGATGACCTCGTCGCCCTCGGCCACGGCCAGCGAGCCGCCGGGCAAGAAGCAGTTCTGCATGTCCACCACGAGGAGCGCGCTGTCGCGTTCGATGCTCATCGTCCTCTCCCTTCTCAGACGGCGTGACCGGACCGCTGGTGAGGTGGTGTGAGGAGTCGCAGAGGGGCGAGGCGTGCCGCGTGTGGCGGCCCGGGTGTCACCTACATTATAGCAAGTGCACGGGGTGTGGGGAAACGCCGGGTGCGTCCGGGCCGCGGCGGCATTCACGCACTGCCTCCCAAGCATCCCTACCCACCCGAGCACGCACCGCCCAAGCCGTCATCCTGAGTAGCCCATGTCGCAGCGGCGCCACTCATGGCGCAAGAAACCGAGAAGAGGACAGGATTCACAAGATTCACAGGATTGATCCTCGCGGGCGTCCTTCGAGGGTCCCCGAGTCAAG
>JAAZBQ010000281.1 GCA_012513725.1 Chloroflexota bacterium | reverse complement strand
TCTCGAGTCATACAACCAGCAGCGCTACGCCGAGCACGGCATCGACGTGGCGTTCGTCCAGGACAATCATTCCCGATCGGCCCGGGGAACCCTCCGGGGCCTGCACTACCAGGCGCCGCCGGGGCAGGCGAAACTGGTGCGCGTGGTGGCCGGGGAGGTGTTCGACGTGGCGGTGGACATCCGCCGGGGATCGCCCACCTACGGCCGCTGGGTGGGGGTGACGCTCTCGGCCGAGAACCACCGGCAGCTATACGTGCCGACGGGGTTCGCCCACGGGTTCTGCGTGGTGAGCGAGTCGGCCGATTTCCTCTACAAGGTGACGTCGTACTATGCCCCCGCCGAGGAGCGGGGCATCGCCTGGGACGACCCCGCCCTGGGCATCGAGTGGCCGGTGCAGGACCCCATCCTCTCCGACCGCGACCGGCATCACCCGCCCCTGGCAGAGGCGCCGCGGGAGTACGTGTACGACGGAGGGGCGTGATCTCCCTCGTGCCCTTTGCGACGCTGCGCGAAGGAGGGTTCCCATGAACATCGCCAGAGGCCGTATCATCCTCTACGCCTGTATAGGACTGCTATTCGGTATCATCGACTGGTTCTATCTGGACTGGCTGGCGAACGCGTGGTCGGGGGCATCGATCACGCCGGCCCTGGGCATTCCGCTGGTCCTGATGATGAACTATGGCATCTGGCTGATCCCCATCATCCCGGTGGTGTTCTATGAAGCACGTCGCGCGGAACGGATGTCGGCCCCGATGGTTGCCGGGGCGCTGACCTGGTCGCTGGCCATGGTCAGCTACTATGCGTACTATGCTCTCCTGCTCTCGCTGGGGAAACTGGTGCATCTCGAGCACCTGAGCCTATTCGGACCAAAGCACGAGACCTTCTGGCGCGAGTACTGGGGGATGTTCAACCGGATCATCCTCAGTCAGTATCTCGAATGGACGGCGATCGCGGTGGTAGGGGGCGCTGCAGCAGGTGCAGCGGCCTTCTGGCTGACGCGCAGGGTCACGCTGGAGGCCGGCACCGTCGAGGGCTAGACGGGTGCCCCACGGCCGCCATGCAGGGCGGCGAGTAGCCGGACGAGGCCGGTCATGCAACCGGAGCGCCGTACTCGATCCGTAGCCGCGCCGACTCGCCGGCCGGGATGATCACGTCGACGCGCAACAGGCCATCCTCCACCCGGTACGGGAACGCGAACCCGTTCACCGTCACCCGGGCGATGGGCACGTTCTGGACCTCGACCCGCCGGATGTGGTAGGCGCGCGTCGCATCCCCCCGGTTCACGATGGTGGTGTCGTTGGTGAACGCCATCACGCTGGTCTCCCCGTTGTCGTCCGTCTTTTCCAGGTACAGGTTGCGCAGGATATCTCCGAGGCTGCGCCATTCGACGCCGCCGGGCAGGGCGTTCAGCCGATCCGCGACGACGTCGAACGCCCCGATCCTGTCCTCGAACAACTCGTAGGTGTGCGAGTAGAACAGGGCGGGCTTGTCGATGAACAGGTCCAGCAGAAACCGCGCGAGGTCAGGCTCTACCAGGGGATAGTCACCCGGATGGCGGCGCTGCAGGAGGGGGAACCCCGCATAGTCGAGGCTTGCTGGGTACATGCCAAAGTCCCAGCGGTCGGGGCTGGATGCATCGAGGGGCGTCGCGTTCCCGTTCACCGTCGCCAAATAGTTGTGCTCCTTGAGGCTCACCAGCGTCTGCTCGGGGCAGACGCCGTAGGGGAAGACCATCACCGGATCATACGCCACGCCGGTGGCGCGACGGTGTTGGTCCATCCGCTCGAGGGCCTGGGCGATGTTCGCTCGCTGCTCCTCCAGCGGCCGCGCCCGGTGCTCGTCGTCCGGGCCGTCCTCTGCATAGTGGTAGAACTCGTAGCCGTCGTGGTTGTTCCCGTGCACGGCCAACGAAAAGCGGTCGGGATGAACCCGGAACAGGTCGGAAACGGCGCGCTCAGAGGTGGACCAGTTCGCCGGCACGTAGGCGATCGTGGTGTGATAATCGTGCGCCTGCATCTCGGCCAGCAGCCCCGGGTAGCTGAGGGACTGGAACGGTTCGACCAGAGCGGGATCGTCGATGGTGAGGTTCGCATAGTTGCGGTCGTTATGCCACGCTTCCTCTCCCAGGGCGTAGCGCATCACGGCCAGGAGCGGCGTCACATCCGTGAAATGCTCGGCGCGGTAGTAGAGCAACCCAAGGCTGAGCGTGGCGACGTGATCGCCGAACGCGCCGGCATCGACGGTCACCGCCCCACTGCCGACGGGCGCGCTCGCCGCCACCGGGTGCTCCAGTCCCGCGGCATCGGCGCCGTAGACCAGCACGGTGGCCGCGGAACCCTCCCCCAGCACGAGGGCGCCGTCGCGCACGGTGGCCGGCGCGCCGTCGATGGTCTCGCCACTCAGCTCGCGCCAGACCTCGGGCGCCGCGTCGCTGAGGCGCCAGCGGGCGGGATGCTCCTCCGCCGCCGCGACGCCGACGATTGCCCCATCGGTGAGGTAGGCAAGCGCCTCGGCGTCGACGCCGCCATCCACCTTGGCCAGCAGGAGATGGGTCCCACCCGCGGCCACCTCGGTTCGCAGCGTGGCCAGCACCTCCGGCGCGACCTGGCTTCCGGCGTCCAGCACCGAACGGGCGTCCACGATCACCAGGGGGTACGGTCGCCCCCCCTCGTCGCGCAGGAGGTCGGTAGTCAGCGCCGCCCCGCCGAGATCGAGCGCCACGCTGCGCACCCCGAGGTAGGCGGATAGGCCCCGCACCACGCCGTGCAGCATCGACCCGGACGCGCCCACGTGGAGGAAGAGCAGATCGGCGTCGTCCGGGCCGGGGAGCGGGGCGGGCTCCAGCGGCAGGAGGGTCGCGGTGGG
>JAAZBQ010000280.1 GCA_012513725.1 Chloroflexota bacterium | reverse complement strand
CGGACAACCGCAACCGCACCGTCTCGGACGTCCGTCACGTGTTCTCGCGACATGGCGGCAACCTGGGCTCCGACGGCTCGGTGGCCTGGATGTTCCAGCGCAAGGGGTACTTGACCGTCAACCCCGGCGGCGAGGATCCCGAGGAAGTGGCGCTGCTGGCCATCGACGCCGGCGCCGACGACTTTGAGATCACCGACGGGATCCTCGAGGTCTATAGCCGGATGGCGGACTTTGCCGCGGTGCAGCAGGCGATGACGGAGGCCGGCGTGCAGATCGAGTCGTCGCAGCTCTCCTGGATTCCACAGTCCACCGCCGTCCTCGAGGAAAAGGATGCGCTGCGCACCCTTCGGCTCGTCGAGGCCCTCGAGGAACTGGAAGACGTGCAAGAGGTCTTTACCAACCTCGACCTGACCGAGGACCTGTTGGCCAAGTACGAGGGCGAGGCCGCCTAAGCGGCCGATGCGAGTACTGGGGATCGATCCGGGTCTGGCCATCACCGGGTACGGCCTGGTCGATGGTGAGGGAGATCGGCTAGAGTCGGTCGCCTATGGCGTGGTGCGCACCCCGGCGCACACGCCCATCACCGAGCGGCTCGTCATGCTGTACGACGAGTTGCGGTGCATTGCGGAGCGCTATGCGCCGCAACAGGCCGCGGTCGAGGAGATCTTTTTCGCCACGAACGCGCGCACGGCGATCAGTGTGAGCCAGGCCCGCGGGGTAGCCCTCCTGGCCCTGGCCCAGGCGCGGCTGCCCATCGCCGAGTACACGCCCCTCGAAGTGAAACAGGCCACCACCGGCTACGGCCAGGCCGACAAGGCGCAGATGCAAGAGATGGTGCGCCTGCTGCTGGGCCTGCCCGACGTGCCCAAACCCGACGACGCCGCAGACGCCCTGGCGGTGGCCATCTGCCACCACAGCCATTCCCGCTTTGCCGGGCTAGGATGAGGGAACAAGAACGTGATCGCTTTTGTGCGCGGGAGACTGATATCGAGCGGCGATGACGGCGTAGTCGTCGAGGTCGGCGGCGTCGGGCTGCGCGTACGGGTTCCCGACACCGTCCTCCACGACCTTCCTCGGCCGGGGCAGGTGGTGGAGTTGCACACCCACATGAACGTGCGCGAGAACGACATCTCGCTGTACGGCTTTTCCTCGGTCGAGGAGTTGGAGCTATTCCGCGTGCTCCTGGGTGTGACGGGGGTGGGGCCGCGCACGGCGCTGGCCACCCTGTCGGCCTTTTCGCCGGAAGCGCTCCGCAGCGTGATCGCCTCCGGGAACGCCGCCGCCCTGGCCCGCACGCCGGGCATCGGCCGGCGGACGGCCGAGCGCCTGCTGCTGGACCTAAAGGACCGCCTGGGGCCGTTCGAGACCACGGTTTCGGCCGGACCGCTCGCGACGCCCGAGGACTCGGAGGTCGTCTCGGCGCTCACGTCGCTGGGCTACTCGCAGGCCGAGGCGCAGGCGGCCATCGCCGGGATCCCCGAGGGCGTGGAAGGGCTGGACAACCGCATCCTCCACGCGCTGCGCAACCTGGGCGGCCGCTAGCCTCGCGCGAGGGGCTACATCCCGCCGAGGTGGGCGCTCAGCCACTCGACCGGAGCAAAGGGCACCGCCTGCGGAAAGACCCCCCACATGAGCAGCAGCAGCCCGACGAACAGCACCAGCCCGCCGGAGATGCGGGGCTCCCGCTCCTCCCCTTGGTAGCGGAGCGGCGCAAACGCCGCGCGCATGGCGCGGCCAAAGGCCCACAGCGGCCCCACGCTGGCGACCACGGCGAGCACCGCCCACGTCGGGTTCTCCTGGGCCAGCGAGGTGTAGATCAGCAGCCGCGTGCCAAAGCCCGCCATCAGGGGCAGCCCGGAGAGGGAGAACGCGGCCAGCGACATCCCCAGGACGGTGAGCGGGGCCTTGCGCAGGGCTCCGCGCAGGTGGTGCTCGTCGTCACCCCCCAACCGCTCGCGAAAGACGTCTAAGGCGATCGCGGCGGCCGTTACCCCCAGGCCGCGATACACGGCGTGCAGCAGCGCGGCCGCCATGTCAGTCGGTCCGCCCAGCCCCAGGCCCACCAGCACCACGCCCATATCCGCCAGCGCGCCAAAGGCCAGCACCCGGCCAAAGGTCCGCTGCCCGAGGGCGCCCAGCCCCCCCAGGATGGCGGAGGCCAGCCCGGCCACCAGGAGCACGGTGGAGAACACCCCTATGCGCTGGGGCAACTCGGGCCACCCGAGGGCGCTGGCAGCAAACGCCAGCACCACAATGCCCATAACCACCGTTAGCATGACGATGGAGAGCCCCGGGCCCCTGCGGTACACGGGCATCAACCAGACGTGAAAGGGCGCCAACCCGAGCGCCACCACCAGCATGCCGGCCAGGGCCAGCAGGCCGCTGGGGGGCGACTCGCCGACGACGATCGACGTGCGGGTGCCCAGCACGCCGGAGGCCATCAGGATCAGCGGCAGCAGCAGCCCCACGACGACCAGGCTGCGCATCCCCTCCATGGCGAGGTCGCCGCGGCGGAGTACCATCAGCAGCGTCGCGACGATGGCACCGATCTCCAGGAGCATGCCCCCGATGGCCGGATTGCGGATGGCCAGGGTCCCCCCGAACAGGGCCATGGCGACCAGCATCAGCGCATACGCCGTGTGGTCGACGGGGACCGCCACCGTGTGCAGCACCACCATCGCTAGCAGCGCGCAGGAAAAGGCAAAGGCCCCGCCGGTGAGGGGCGTCAAGCCGATGGAGCGGCCGAGGATCACCAGGGGCGCGGCCTGCGCCTGAGACGCCGCCAGAGCACCGGCCACCACCAAGGCCACCAAGGTGGCCAGGGCCGCGGCCGCCGCCGACACCCGTCGGAGCGCGAGGGCGGCTGGGACCATGAGCAGCGGCAGGCCGGCCGCGACGAGTACGATCACCCTTCCGTCCCTCCGCGCAAGGTCATCAGCCAGATCTCCGTGCAAAACGCGATGGCGAGCACCAGGACGCCGTACAGCGCGCCGACGAGCGTAAAGACCAGCAGGCTGCGTTCGATGAGGAGATACGCGCTCACCACGCCGTTCACAAAGGTAAGCAGCCCAAAGCCGATCCGCAGGGGCCCGCTGCCGATGAGGGCCAGGACGAGCCCACACCCCACCAGCCAGTACGAGGCGAGGCTGAGCTCCGGCGGGATGTCGGCGATGGGGTAGGCGCGCCAAACGCCATAGGCCGAGATGCCCGCGAGCACCAGGGCCATGCTGTGGAACAGGGGCCCCATGCTCTCATAGGCCTGGGGCGGCGGCTCCTCGCCCGGTGCGGAGGAGGATGCCCCCGCGGTCGATGCCTCGCGCACGGCCCGCTCCACCCGGCCGGCCGAGAGGAGCAGCACGAGAAAGACGGCCGCCCCGATGCCCATGAAGAGAAAGAGGATGGGGCGGTACACGTGGCCGCCGATGATGGCGCCGATCAGCACGTACTGCACCGCGAGGGCGACGAGGCCCAGACGCCGCTCCTCGATGAGGAACAGCGCCGCGGAGGCCACCGAGATCGCCACCGTCAGCTGGGCCGGGGAGAGAGCGTCCAGCAGACCCCAGAAACCGGATGCCACAGGCACTCCGTCACCTACCTTCCGGTCAGGAGGAGCAGGCCGGCGAGGAGCCAGAGGAGGATCCAGCCCAAGGCCATCGAGCCCTCCTCGATTACCGCCGTGCCCCGGGCGATGGTCCCCTCCACCCAGGCGAGCGAGCGCTCGGCGCTAGAGTACAGCCAGTCCATCTCCAAAAAGGTGTGCGCCGTGAGCCTCGCGGCCGACGGGCGCCCCCCGCCGGTGTGGTGGGCTAGGAGGTAGCCGATAGCCAGCACCAGGAGCGCAGCCGCCGCCGCGTAGGCCGGGGCCCCGGCCCAGGCAATGGCGCCATAGCCCTCGGCGAGGGGCAGCGTCACCTGGCCGATGAGGCGAGCCCCGGGGTGGCGCAGGAGCGCCGGCACCGTCCCCCCCAGGATCAGGATCAGGGCGGGGTACCAGGCGCCGACCAGCGACGCCACGGCGGGGCGAGCCGGGGCAGCCGATGCGGCCCCGTCGGCGGGAGGTGCCGAGCCCTCGGGCGCCGGGCCGGCGGCCGGGGCGAGATCGGGATCGGCATCGGGTGCCGGTTCGGCAACGCTCTCCGAGGGCCAGGCCAGCAGCAAAGCCACCTGCCGCCAGGCAGGCACCGAAGCCAGGGCAAAGGCGGCCACGGCCACCGCAAAGAGCCCCGAGTAGCCCTCCTCCCAGGCGAGCCGCAGAAAGGCCCAGCGCGTCAACAACCCGATGGTCAGGGGTCCGCCGCCGGCCGAGACCACCTGTACCAGGGTAGGCACGCGCCACCAGATGCTGCGCTCCCCACCGCCCTCCAGGGCAGCCAGCGGCACGATGGCCAGCGCGATGTTCACCATCGCGGCCAGCCCCACGCTCAGCCCGCCCCGAAGCCCCAGGACAGGCGCCAGCACCAGCAGCGCCATCCAGTGGGAGACGAGGTAGGCCAGCGTCGGCTCCTCGTCGTCGGACAGGGCCGCCAGGAGGCCGGTCACCAGCAGCACGGTGCCCGCCACGGGCACCAGCCAGCCACCCCCGGGCAGCCCCAGGGTGGAGAGGCCGGCCAGCCGCAGCCAGACATAGCCGCCGGTGGCAACCGATACCAGGTAGGTGAGCCAGCCGCGTTGGAAGCCTCCCGGCAGCGGGTACAGGCCGATGCGCAGGAGCGCGGCGGCCATCAGCAGTTGTCCGGGCAAGCCCCGGGCCTCGAGGAGCGGGATCGGCGCATCGCCCTGCTGGGCCAGGAGCAGGACGGTGGCTGCGACCAGGGCAATGGTCGATGCGGTGCGCAGGACGAGGTTGCGCACCGCGCTGATGGTGGCGGAGCGCGAGGCGCGGTGGGTGTCGATCCACAACAGGGCGAGGTCGAGAAAGACCCAGGCCAGGCAGAGGGTGGTCATGTTCGCGGAGACCAGCACCGCGACCCCCGTGGCAGCGACGAACAACGTGACGACGTCGGCCTCGTTGGCCTGCGTCCCCGGGTGCTCGCTGAGTCCCACGGAGAGAAGGCTGCCGATCAGGAGGAGCGAACACATCAGGCTCAGATGATCCAGCGTGAACGCCAACGTGCGTCCCAGGGGAAAGGGATCGCCCCAGAAGGGAATCTGGCCGACCAGCGTGCGCCCCAGACCCGCCGCGACGAGCACCGCCAGGGCCAGCCCGAGGCTGATCAGGTGTACGGGGCGCCGGAACGGGGCGAACCGCTCTCGACCCGGAGAAGCCGCCAAGACGCCCGCACCGAGGAGGGGAATGCAGAATGTTAGGAGGGGTAGGTATCTCGCTCCGTCAGTCATGAGGGGTCTCGCGGCTGCTTTCGACGGTGCAGACCGATAGGAAGGTTCATCGCCCCTCCGGCGCACCCGGTGGCCCGCCAGGGGGCGATCATTGTAGCATCAAGCCCCCCTACCGCCAAGCCGTGTGGGCACACGGCGCCACGCTCCCGTGCGCTCGCCCGCCAACCCACTGCAAACCAACCTCCAACCTAATCCGACGCCAATCCCGAATCCATACCGTCGAGCACTCGCTATAATGGTCATGCCCCCACACTTGGTAACAGAACCTTAGCACTTGATGAACAGGAGAAGGATGCATGAAGACGATTCCAGTCACTGCGACGTCGCGGGCGTGCGCCCTGGCGACCGCGATGATGGACGCAGCGCGCCAGGGCGACACCCTCCACCTGGTGGCAGATGGCGGGCTGGCGTTGGCCCAGATGCACAAGGCCCTGGGGCTGGTGCAGGAGTGGCTGGCGCCCGAATGCCTCGATCTGCAACTGCTCCCGGCCGGTGACACCATCCTGACCACCCAGCAGGAAGCGGCGTCGGCTTGGGTGTTCTCGGCGGTTCCCGGCGAGCGCCCTGCCAAAGAGGGCCTCGCCCAGGAGGTTGGCGCCGGCGCCTGACCGCCGGCGCTCCCTACGCGGTACCCCCTACCGCGCCCGCTCGATCCCGATGATGCCCCGGCCCGGCGCCGCGGCCAGCGCCCGCACGGCGTCGGCGACCGCCACGACGGCATCCTCCATCAGCCGACGCCCCTTTTCGGCGCTGGCCGGCGCGGGGTCGTCGGTGATGCCGTCGACCAGCGCATAGCGCTCCACCCGCACGGCCTCGGCGTCCAGATACAGCATCGCCGAGGTCTCCAACTCGCCCGAGTGCCCGATCTCGCTGCCGGGGCCCTCGCGCAGGGCGTCCATGGTGGGATGGACCAGGTCGAACCAGGTGATGGCGCGGATCTGGCGATCCAGCCGGTGGCGCAGTTCCAGCGTGATGGCGCCCAGGGCGTCGGCGTTGCCGCCGTGGCCGTTCAGGAACAGGATGCGCTCGAATCCGTGGGCCACGATGCACTCGCAGACGTCGCCGAGGAGGCGGGTCAGCGTCTCCAGGCGCAGGGTGATGGTGCCGGGAAAGGCCATGTGGTGCGGCGAGATGCCGTAGGCCAGGGTGGGCGTCACCAGGACGGGGGCTTCCTCCACCAGGCGCGCGGCGCGGCGCGCCACGTACTCGGCGGTGTGGCAGTCGGTATCGATGGGCAGGTGCAGCCCGTGCTGTTCGGTGGAACCGATGGGCACCATCACGATGCCTCCGCCCTGGGCGTACTCGGCAAACTCGGCGCGGGTGCGCTCCGCCCACAGGATGTCGCGCTCGGATTTCACGGTAGACTCTCCTTGTTCCCTACAGCCGCACCGGGGCGCGGAGGGTGCGCTCGTACAGCTCCTGCCATTCGCGACTCCCGTCCTCGGGCAGAATATCCAGCCGGACGCCCTCGTGGAAGAGCGGCTGGTTTCCGGCGGTGAAATCGGCCCACACGCCCTCTTTGCCCGCACGGTAGATGGCCCGCGCCCCCGAAGGCCAGATCGCCTGGTACAACGAGCGCGGCGCAGGCGGTACATAGTCCCGCTCCACCCGATAGCGGGCGATGGCCTCCTCATCGGGCACGACGCCCAGCCCCGGCTCCTCGGGCACGTGGGCATAGCCTGCCTTGATCGGGATGCGCTCGGTGATCAGGTCGTCCACATAGATCTCGTGGCAGGAAATGGCCGGCCAGGTGGCATGGGTGAGCGTGGCCCCCTGGTGTAGCATCCAGGCGGTAGTCAGGCCGGTGCCCACCATCTGCAGCCAGAACGGCTTGTTCAGCTGGGCGGCGAACTCGCCCTGCTGGCGGGCGCGCAGCGCCCCTCCCCCGATGACAAACCCGTCACACACCCCCTCCCGGGCCACGGTATCGATGGGCGGAGAGCCATAGTGCATGGCGATGGGCCGGGTGATCTTGCCGCGGATGACGTTGTTGCCCTCCACATCGCCCTGGGGAATGGGCGACTCGAAGAACGAGATGGACGGCACCTGCTCCAGGGCCAGGAGGTAGGGCACGGCCGCCGCCGCATCCCGGAGAAAGGCGTTGAAATCGGCGTCGAAGCGAAAGTCCGAGGGCACGACGGCGGCCAACGCCTCGATCTGGGCCCGAAAGTCGCGCCAGGGGCGAGCCTTGAGCTTGGCGCTCAGGTAGCCGAGCTCCAGCGCCTCGCGCACCTCGGCGAGCCAGTCCTCGGTGGACATGTCGTTCGTCCACCAGGAGATGGGGCACCACTCGCGGACCTTGGGGCCCAGCAGCCGGTAGCAGGGCACGCCCAGCGCCTTGCCGGCCAGGTCGTAGACGGCCATCTGGAGGCCAGCGCCCAGGGCGTCGTCCCATAGGAACTCGAACGGCGAGTGCCCCTTGACGCGCTCTACCTGCTCGTCGGGGACGCGTCCCCAGGTATAGTAGCACATCGTCTCGCCATAGCCCACGAGGTCGCAATCGGTGTGCAGGCGCAGGATCTCGAACACGGTCCAGTCCCAGTTCTCCCGGGTGAGGTGGCGATCGTGGCGCACCTTGAGCGGAACCTCGACCCAGATGCGCTCGACGTCGGTGATGATGGGTGCCTTCATGAAACCCCCTGTTCGTAGATGAGGCGACCGCCGCGGATGGTGGCCTGGCATTCGATGGCATAGGCGCCGGTGAGTGTTTCGCCGGCACAATCGACGTACGGGAACTCTCCGGAGACGACGCGCAGGACGGCGATGTCGGCCGGCCCGCCGGGCCGGAGCGCGCCGAGGGCCTCCTCGCGCAGGGCGCGGGCCGGGGCCGCCGTGGCGCGGGCCAAGACCTCCTCGCAGGGCATCCCCAGGCACAGCATCTTGCTCATCGTGGTGAGGAGGTCCTTTACCGGGCGCTCGCGGTTCAGGTAGTAGAGGTCTGTGCTGATGGTGTCGGGCGGAAAGCCCTGGTCGAGGGCTCGCCGCGCGACCTCCCAGGAAAAGGAACCGTTGCCATGCCCGAGGTCAAAGAGCACCCCGCGGGCACGGGCATCGCGCACCACGTCGCGCACCCGCCCGGCGCCATCCAGGATCCGCTGGGCGTGGCCGGTGTATGTGTGGGTCATGATGTCGCCGGCGCCGAGGAGGGGCAGGATGTCCTCGAGGGGCGGTTCCTCGTCGGAGACGTGCACGGCGATGGGCAGGCTTACCCGGTCGGCGACCCGGCGGGCGGCGCGGAGGGCCTCGACGGGCCAACGCCCGGTCAGGGCCGAGGCCGCGAACACCTTGATCCCCCGGATCCACTCGCGACGCTCCTCGATGGTGCGCACCGTGTCGTCGACGTCGATGTACTGGCCGTAGCG